>DATCFA010000151.1:0-3612 GCA_036509805.1 Casimicrobiaceae bacterium | reverse complement strand
TCAGCAGCAAAGGTAACACGAGCGGCCGGCCGGCAGCCACCCGTTACATGACAAATGCATAACATCGCGATCATTGCGCGGAGTTTCATTGCGATGGCCAAGACTGCAAGCCAATGCAAGAGTCGGGCCTGACGCGCATCGTATCGCGGTGATGAACCGCGGCAAAGTCGAACAAATGGACGAGCCATCGAAGGTCTACCGCTTTCCGCGCTCGCGTTTTGTCGCCGACTTCATCGTACAGTGCAACCTTTTCGGCGGTACCGTCAGCAGCAACGACGGCAGTGCGGTGACGCTCGATGTCGCGGGCTTGGGGTCTGTGCGCGTCGCCACGCGTTCGACGGCGGCCGCCGGCGCATCGGGCAGCATCGCGCTGCGCCCCGAGCAGATCCGTATCGGTAGCGCCGCGGCCGTGTCCCACGGTTCCGGTGACGCCGGCGGCAACCGCTTTCGCGGCACGGTTTCCGACCTGCTCTACATGGGTGATGTCACCGTCTACCGCGTCGCCACCGAGGGCGGTGCGCGCGTCGAGGCGCTGCTCGCCAATTCACAGACCGGCCGCGCGCAATTCTTCGAGCCCGGCGACGCCGTCGAGATGGACTGGCCGGCGGCAGCCGGCCATTTCATCGACGAATAGCGGGCATGAGCAACGACGCAGCGGCGGCGCGCGGGCGGCGCGGCAAGTGGCTCGTCAGCGCGCCGCCGATCCTCTACCTGCTGGTGTTCTTCGCGGCGCCCACGCTGATCATGGCGTTCGCGTCGCTGCGCTCGCCCGGCGAGTTCGGTGGGCTGGCGCCGTTGCGCGACGAAGCGGGCAAGCTCGACATCAACCTCGACTCGTACGTGCGCTTCTTCACCGAGCCCGTGTACTTCGAGGTATTCGTCAAGTCCGTGCTGTTCGCCGGCGCGACGACGCTGCTGTGCCTGCTGCTCGCGTATCCGCTGGCGTCGCTGATTGCGAAGAGCCCGCAGCGCTCGCGCAGCCTGCTGCTGTTGCTGGTGATCCTGCCGTTCTGGAGCAACTTCCTGATCCGCATCTACGCGTGGATGATCATCCTCGGACCCAACGCGGCGTTCGCGCACGCGGTCAACGGCGTGCTGGCGTGGTTCGGCGCAGAACCCGTTCCGCTGCTGATCAGCTCGTTCGCCGTGCTCGTCTGCCTCGTCTACGTGCACCTGCCGTTCATGGTGCTGCCGCTTTACGCGAATCTCGAGAAGCACGACCCGGCGCTGCTCGACGCAGCACAGGACCTCGGCGCCAACGGCTGGCAGCGCTTCTGGCGCATCACGTTTCCGCTGTCACTGCCGGGCGTCTATGCGGGTGCTGCGTTGGTGTTCATCCCCGCGCTGGGCATTTTCGCGATTCCGGACCTGCTGGGGGGGCCCAACGACACGCTGATCGGCAACCTGATCAAGCAGCAATTCCTGGAGACGCGCGACTGGCCGTTCGGCAGCGTGCTGTCGATCGTGCTGACGGTGGCCGCGCTGGCGCTCGCGGCACTCGCCGCGTGGTTCGGCAAGCGCGCGACGCGTGCGCCGGCGATCGAAAATGCGTAAGCGATCGCTCGCGCTCGTCGCCGCCGCGGCATTCGGCTACGCGTTCCTCTACCTGCCCCTGGTCATCGTGGTCGTCTACTCGTTCAACGATTCGCGCCTCAATGCCGAGTGGGTCGGCTTCACACTCGACTGGTACCGCAAGCTCTTCGCCGACGACGACATGCTGGTGGCGGCACGCAACTCGCTCGTCATCGGCGTGTGCGCCAGCGCCGTGTCGACGGTCTTGGGGACGATGGCGGGGTTTGCGATGCACCGTTGGAAGTCGCGCCTGTTGCCGCTGCTCGTTCTGATGCCGATCGCCATTCCGGAGATCCTGGTCGGCGTCAGCCTGCTGATTTTCTTCGTGCTGCTCAACTTCACGCTGGGGCTCGTGTCGGTGGCGCTGGCGCACATCGCGTTCTGCATCGGCTTCGTTGCCATCGTCGTGCGCGCACGCATGGCCGGCATGGACGAAAGCCTCGTCGAGGCGGCGCGCGATTGCGGCGCGACGCCGTGGCGGGCCTTCCGCCACGTGACGTTGCCGCTTATCATGCCGGGAGTGATCGCCGGTGCGCTGATGGCGTTCACGCTGTCGATCGACGACTTCGTCATCACTTTCTTCACCGCAGGAGCCGGCACGGTGACGCTGCCGCTGCAGATCTACTCGATGATCAAGATCGCCGTCACGCCCGAGGTCAACGCGGTGTCCACGTTGCTGATGCTCACGACGCTGGTGCTGATCGTCACCGCGTCACGGCTTTCGCCCGGCTTGCTGCGCTCGCAACAGGAATCCACCTGATGAACCGAATCGCCACATTCGCCGCGCTCGCGGCCTTCACCCTCGCGGGCGCAATCACCGCGCACGCCGCGGGCAACCAGCTGCACCTCTACAACTGGAACAACTACATCGCGCCGGAGACGATCAAGCGCTTCGAGCAGTCGTGCAGCTGCGAAGTCGTGCAGACCTACTACTCGGACAACGAGGAGCTGCTGGCCAAGCTCGCCGCGGGCGCCAGGGGGTACGACGTGATGGTGCCGACGTCCAACGCCGTCGACGCGCTGATCCGCGGCAAGCAGCTGATGCCGCTCGACAAGTCGAAATTGCGGAACCTGAAAAACATCGACGCCGCGTATCTCGACACGCCGTTCGATCCGGGCAACAAGTATTCGGTGCCTTACGCGATGTCGACGACGATCATCGGCTACAACGACGTCAAGATGAAGGCGCTGGCACTACCCACCGATACGTGGGCGGTGATCTTCGACCCGAAGTACCTGGCGAAGGTGAAGGGCCGCGTCACCGTCCTCGACAGCGCCAACGAGCTCTTCGCAGCGGCATTGAAATACCTGGGCTACAGCGCCAACGACGTCGACCCGAAGCACTGGGACGAAGCGGCGGCGGTGATCCGCAAGGCGAAGCCGTACTGGGCGGCCTTCAACGCGTCCTCGTACATCAAGGAATTGACGGTCGGCAACATCTGGCTCGTGCACGGCTACTCGAACGATATCTTCCAGGCCAATCTCGATGCGCAGGCCGCGAAGCGCCCGTTCCACATCCTGCAGGGAATGCCGAAGGAGGGTGCGGTGCTCGCCGTGGACAACATGGTGCTGCAGGCTGGCGCGCCACGACCGGATCTCGGGCTAAAGTTCATCAACTTCATGCTCGAGGGCCGCAACTCGGCCGAGCTCACCAACCTGATCGGGTCGGGCAATCCCAACAAGGATGCGCTGCAGTACATCGATCCCGACATCCGCAAGAACCCGGCGATCTTCCCGCCGAAGAATGTGCAGGCCAAGCTCGAACAGCTCAAGGACCTGACGGTGGCGCAGCGCCGGCTGCGCAACAAGCTGTGGACCGAAATCAAGGCGCGCTGAAAGTAGGGTCAGAGACGACTTATTGCGAGCAGGTCTTGGGGGGCCGTCCCATCGGCATACGTTTGCTGCGCCGACCGGCGGCGGCCTCCACGTCGCGGCAATACTCGGCTCCACCGAGCGCCCACTCGAAATTCGTAGCATCGCGGATGGCGCGGAGTGCGTCGGAGTCCATCGGGGCGATCAGCCAGCGCAGATACACGTGCT
>DATCFA010000150.1:0-3209 GCA_036509805.1 Casimicrobiaceae bacterium | reverse complement strand
GGACGACGCTGTCGCCGGCAATCTCGACCTGGTCGACGTGCGTCCGTGTCATGCAAACACTCGCGCTCGCGCAGCGACGTGCGGGCGAATGCTCACAGCAGCGCCTTGCAGGCGTGCGCGATCCGCTCGCAGCCCGCGCGCAGGTCGGCATCCGATGCGGCGTAGGAGATACGGAAATACGGCGCCAGTCCGAAACAGCTCCCTGGTATCACGGCGAGGTCGTGTGCGTCGAGCAGGTAGCGACAGAACGCCGTGTCGCTGTCGATCGGCGTCCCGTCCGGTCGCTTGCGGCCGATCAGCGCCGCGCAGCTCGCGAACGTGTAGAACGCGCCTTCCGGCCGCCGGCAGTCGATGCCATCGATCGCGTTCAGGCGGTCGACGACGAGGTTGCGCCGTCGCTGAAATGCGTCGCGCCACTGCGCCACGTTGTCCTGCGGTCCGCAGCGCTTGCACCGCGGCGGCTTGGCTGATCGAGCAGGGATTGGACGTGCTCTGGCTCTGCACGACTGCCATCGCCGCGATCAGTGATCGCGGGCCACCGCCGTAGCCGACGCGCCAGCCCGTCATCGCATAGGCCTTCGATACTCCGTTGACGGTCAGCGTGCGCGCCTTGAGTTGCGGCGCGAGCCGCGCGCTTGTCACGAATGGCATGCCGTCGTACAGCAGTTGCTCGTAGATGTCGTCGCTCAAGAGCCACACCTGCGGGTGGCGCAGCAGCACGTCGAGTAGCGGCTGCAATTGCGCCGCCGAATAGGCGGCGCCGCTGGGATTCGACGGCGAGTTGAGCAGCAGCCAGCGTGTGCGCGGCGTGATCGCCGCCTCGAGATCGGCCGCCTGCAGGCGAAAGCCGTTCGCTTCCGTGCAGACGACAGTCACCGGCCGCCCGCCGGCGATCAGTACCATGTCGGCGTACGACGTCCAGTAGGGCGCCGCGAGGATGACTTCGTCGCCGGCATCGAGTGTCGCCATGAACGCGTTGTGCATCACCTGCTTGGCGCCGGCGCCGACGCTGATCTCGTCGGCCGCGTAGTCGAGAGCGTTGTCGCGGAGGAACTTGGCGCTGATCGCCGCCTTGAGTTCTGCCGTGCCGTCGAGCACCGTATACCGCGTCTGGCCTGCGCGGATGGCGCGGATCGCCGCTTCCCGCACGTGCGCCGGTGTGTCGAAATCCGGCTCGCCGGCGCCGAGCACGATCATCGGTCGCCCTTCCTTGCGGCGCTGCGTGGCCAGCGCCGCGATCCGCAGGATCTCTGAAACCTGGATGGCAGCGATGCGACCGGCGCGGCGGAAAGGCGCGGCGTCGGGAGCGGCGGATGGCGTCACGCGTGTTGAACGGCTGCGGTGACCACCACCTCGACGCGCCACCGCGGGTCGGCCAGTTCCACTTTGCCGCAGCAGCGCGTCGGCCGCTGCCTGGGCACCACCCACGCATCCCAGACTGCGTTCATCGCATCGTAGTCGTCCATTGTGCGCAGCCAGATCTGCGCGGTGAGCAGGCGCGAGCGGTCGCTGCCGGCACGCGCGAGCATCGCGTCCACCTTGGCCAGCGCCTCGCGCGTCTGCTCGGCGATCGGTGCGGACTTGTTGTCCGCCACCTGACCGGCGAGGAAAACCATGCCCCCGTGGACGACAGCGCGGCTGCGGCGCTCATTCTGGTCGATGCGCAGGATGTCGTTCATCGTGAGTCGCCAGTTTGCAAAGCGGAAGCAGCCGGTGCCCGCGCCGCCGCGATGCGGCGGCAATGGTCCAGCGCTGCGCCGATCAGGTTCTGGTTGGCTTCAGCGGTGCGAAAGGCCGAATGCGCGGACAACGTCACGTTGGGCAATGTTGCCAGAACGTGCCCGGCCGGCAACGGCTCGACCGTGTAGACGTCGAGACCGGCGTGTCGCAGCCGACCGTCGCGCAGCGCCTCGACCATCGCATCCTCGTCGACCAATGCGCCACGCGCGGTATTGACTAGGATCGCACCGCTCCGCATGCCGGCGATGCGCTCGCGCGACAGGAAATTCCGTGTCTCGTCGTTGAGTGCGAGGTGCAGCGATACGACGTCGCTTTGCGCAAGCAGATGATCCAGCGCAACGAACGTGACGCCTGGATGCGTCCTCGCGGTGCGGTTCCACGCGATGACCCGCATGCCCACGCCCGACGCCAGGCGCGCGACCTCGGCGGCGATACCGCCGAAGCCGACGACGCCGAGCGTGCGGCCGGTGAGTTGCAGTGCGTCGCTGCGCAGCCAGTTGCCTGCGCGCATCTCGCGGTCCATGCGCGCGAAATTACGCGCCGCCGCCCACGTCAGCGCGATCGCGCATTCGGCTACCGCGGTGTCGCCATAGCCCTTGATCGTGTGCACGGCGATTCCGAGTTCCGCGAGCTCGTCGGGATCCATATAGCTGCGCGGACCGGTGCCGAGGAACACGACGTGCTCGAGGCCGTGACACGTGCGCGCGATTGCCGTCGGCAAGTGCGTGTGGTCGATCACTGCGATCGCCGCACCCGCCAGCGTGGCGGGCAACGCGTCGGGGCGGATGTCGGGCTGACGATTGACGGTGAACGCGATGTCCGCGAGGTGCAGCAACTGGTCGGCGACGTCGCCGAGCGCGGGGTTGGCGTCGACGAATACCGCGCGCAACCCCGGGGAGGTGTCCGCCACGCGCGCCCCCCTATCGTGCCGCGCGATGGTCGTCAATGGAGCAATCCCGCTTCGCGGAATGCCCTGGCGGCTCCCGGATGCAGCGGCACGTTGGCGAGCTTCATCGCGTCCGCCGGATTGAAGTCCGCGAAGGCAGGATGTATCGCGCGCACCGCCGCGAGATTGTCGAGCAGCAGCTTGGTGAAATCGTGGATGACGTCGTCCGGCAGCCTGGCGCTGGTCATGATCGTGTTGGCCATCGCCGCGGTACGGATGTCGACATCGTTGTTGACGACATCCGGATAGCTGCCTTTCGCAATGACGGTGCTCACCAGCCCGAATTGCGCCAGGTAGGTGAGCAGGTCGTCGTCCATCGGCAGGATGCGCATCTTGCGCGCACGCGACGCCTTCTCGACGTCGGTCGCGGGCAGTGCGTTGTTCAATATGAACGCGTCGATCGTGCCGGCCACGTACTGTTGCGCCAGTTCGCCGAACGAGCCGAACACCAGCTTGCCGCCGCGCGCTTCGAGCTCCTTGTAGCTCGACTTGTAGAATTCGAAGATCTTGCGCAGTTCCCATT
>DATCFA010000149.1:0-3873 GCA_036509805.1 Casimicrobiaceae bacterium | reverse complement strand
GCGACTGCGCGCGTTCGCCGCCGCGCATGGCGGCCATGCGACGCTGTTTCGCGGCTACCGCGACGGCGATGGCGCGTCCGGCGTGTTCCATCCACTGACGCCGGTGATCGCCGGCCTGCACGCAAGGCTCAAGGCGACGTTCGACCCGAAGCGCATCCTCAATCGCGGCCGGATGTATTCGGAGCTCTGATGGAAACCCGCCTGTCGGACGAATTCCGCGGGACGCAGGACGGTGAGGAAGCCGAGGCGATCCTGCGCGCCTGCGTGCATTGCGGATTCTGCAACGCGACGTGTCCGACGTACCTGCTGCTGGGTGACGAGCTCGACGGCCCGCGCGGGCGCATCTACCTGATGAAGGAGGTGCTCGAAGGCAGCGCACCGACGGCGCGCACGCAGCTGCATCTCGACCGCTGCCTCACGTGCCGTGCCTGCGAGACGACGTGTCCGTCCGGCGTGCGCTACGGTGCGCTGGTCGATATCGGCCGCCGCGTTGTCGAGCGCAAGGTCGGACGGCCGCCGGTCGCCGCGGCGCAACGTTATTCGCTGCGCAAGGGCCTCATGTCGCGGCCGTTGTTCGGTGCGGCACTGGCCGCCGGGCGCGTCGCCAAGGCGTGGCTGCCGCGCGAAATCGCGCAGCGCGTTCCCGATGCGCGTCCCGCGGGCGTGTGGCCGGCGCCGCGCCATGCGCGGCGGATGCTCGTCATGCAGGGCTGCGTGCAGCCGTCGATCGCGCCCAACATCGACGCTGCGATGGCGCGTATCCTCGACCGCGTCGGCATTTCCGGCGTGCACGCGGCGGCCGGCGGCGGATGCTGCGGCGCGCTGTCGCAGCACCTCGCCGCGCACGACGAGGCGCTGGCGATTGCGCGGCGCAACGTCGACGCGTGGTGGCCGGCGGTGGAGGCGGGCGCCGAGGCGATCATCGTCACCGCCAGCGGCTGCGGCGTCACCGTTCGCGAGTATGGCCACCTGTTGCGCGGCGAACCCGCGTACGCGGCGCGCGCCGGGCGCGTGGCCGCGCTGGCGCGCGACCCGGTCGAAGTGATCGCCGCCGAATGGAAGGCCATCGGACCACGCATCGCACTCGACCGCGGGTCGCTGCGCATTGCGTTCCACTCGCCGTGCACGCTGCAGCACGGCATGCAGATCAAAGGGCAGGTGGAGGAGCTCATCGATGCGATGGGGCACCAGCGGCTGCCCATCGCCGACGCGCACCTCTGTTGCGGATCGGCCGGCACGTATTCGATCCTGCAGCCGGAGCTCGCCGGTCAGTTGAAGCGCAACAAGCTCGCAGCGCTCGAAGCCGAACGCCCGCACGTGATCGCGTCCGCCAACATCGGCTGCATCACGCACTTGGCGTCGGGCACCACGCGACCGGTGCGCCACTGGATCGAGTTGCTGGACGAGCGGATGCTCGACGCGCGCGGATGAATCCTCCCTTTCGCATCGGCCACGGCTACGACGTCCACCGGCTGGTCGCCGGCCGGCCGTTGATCGTCGGCGGTGTCGGCGTTCCGCATGATCGCGGGCTCGACGGTCATTCCGACGCCGACGTGCTGCTGCACGCGATCGCCGACGCGCTGCTCGGCGCGATGGCGCTGGGCGACATCGGACGTCATTTTCCCGACAGCGACGAGAAGTGGAAGGGCGCCGACAGCCGCGCGCTGCTGCGGCACGTGGCCGAGCTGGTCGGCAATGGCGGCTACCGCGTGTCGAACGTCGACGCCACGCTGATCGCACAGGCGCCGCGCTTCGCGCCGCATGTCGCGGCGATGCGCGCCAACATCGCACGCGACCTGCGCTGCGAAATCGATTGCGTGTCGGTGAAAGCGACGACGACCGAGCGCCTGGGATTCGCCGGCCGCGAGGAAGGCATCGCTGCGCAAGCGGTGGCGTTGCTGGCCGCGCGCGAATCGCGCTAGCGGCGCGCCATTGCCATTATCGCGCCGCGGCAACCCCGCGCGTCGCCGGAAACGTGCAGCGTGCGATCGTGCCGCCGCCTTCGCGCGGCAGCAGGTCGAACGTGCCGCCGTGCAGTCGCGCGACGCGCTCGACGATGGCGAGGCCCAGCCCGGCGCCTGCCGCGCCGTCGTTGCGCGCACGCGCGATCGAGCTGCGCGTGAACGGCTGCTTCATCCGCTCGACTTCGCGCGCATCCACTCCACTGCCACGGTCCAGCACATCGAGGCTGACGGTGCTGGCGTCCGGCGCTGTGTGGGTGGCGATCTCGACCGGCGGGCGGCCGTAGGCGAACGCGTTGTCGATCAGGTTCGACAGCATTCGCGACACGGCGGTCACGCGCAGCGGCAGCGTAAGTGTCGCGTGCAGGTCGGTCGCAATCTCGCGAGCGCCGGAGCGGTAGCGCGCGACAACACCGGCGACAACGTCGTCGAGACTCGCAATTTCGACGGCGGCGAACTCATCACCGCGCGCGAAGTCGAGGAACTGGCCGACGATGCGGTCCATTTCCTCGATGTCGGCCACCATGCCCTCGCGCATCGCCGCGTCGGCGCCGCCCATTTCGACGCCCAGGCGCAGTCGCGCGAGTGGCGTGCGCAAGTCGTGCGATATGCCTGCCAGCAGCAGTGCGCGGTCGTGCTCGATCTGGCGCAGGCTCGCGAGCATCGCGTTGAACCCGCGGTTGACCGACGCGATCTCCGACGGGCCCGTTTCAGGCAGAGGCGGCTGCGACTCGCCCCGCCCGACGCGGGCGACGGCGGCGGTGAGCTCACGCAACGGCCGCGCGAGATAGCGCGCGAATACGTAGGCGATGACGAGCAACAGTGCAAGCACCGTCAGCGTCCACGCGAGCGCGCGCGTGGGCAGCTCTTCCTTTTCCAGCGGACGGGTCGGAAAGCCGATCCAGTAGCCTGTGCCGCCGGCGTCGATCTTGACCAGCAACAGTCCGCGTCCGGCGGATACGTGCAACTCGGTGGCGGGACCCAGCGCCTCCTTGAGCCGCGCCTCGAGGTTGGCGAAGCCCGGGCCCGCGGCAACGCCGATGCGCTCGCGCTCGCCTTCGGGAATGATGCGCACGCCGTACTCGCGGCCGATGCGCACCAGATAGGCGCCGCGTCCGGGCGCATCGGCGTTCTCGAGCGTCGCGCGCAACGCCCGCAACTGGACGATCTTGGTGTCGCCGAACTGGCGCGCGACGAGTGCGGCGCGGTCATAGCGGAAGATCAGGAACGACGCCGCCGCCGAAACGGCGACGACGGCAATCAGCAGCAGGACGATGCGCCCGAACAGCGAACGCGGCCAAAGCGTCACGTGGCCTCGGCGCTTTCGTTCTCGGGAACGTAGACGTAGCCGAATCCCCACACCGTCTGGATGAAGCGCGGATTGGCGGGGTCCTGCTCGACGATCTTGCGCAGCCGCGAGACCTGCACGTCGATCGCGCGATCGAACACGTCGTGGTCGCGGCCGCGCGCGAGCATCATCAGCTTTTCGCGCGCGAGCGGCTGCCGCGGATGCCGGACCAGCACCTTGATCAGCGAGTACTCGCCGGTGGTCAGGTTGACCGTCTGCGTATCGCGCGCAAGCGTGCGCGCGGCGAGGTCGAGCGTCCACGACCCGAATGGCACGTTGCCCTCGTCGACGGGCGAGCCCGGCGCGGGCCGGTCGGCGTGGCGGCGCATCACCGCGTGAATGCGCGCAACGAGCTCGCGCGGATTGAACGGCTTGGGCAGGTAGTCGTCGGCGCCCATCTCGAGCCCGACGATGCGGTCGATATCCTCGCCCTTGGCGGTCAGCATGATGATCGGCACCTTCTCGCCGGCGCCGCGCAGCCGCCTGCACACGGCCAGCCCGTCCTCGCCGGGCAGCATCAGGTCGAGCACGATCAGGTGCGGCGGGTCGCGCTGCAGCCGCTTG
>DATCFA010000148.1:0-8438 GCA_036509805.1 Casimicrobiaceae bacterium | reverse complement strand
ACGCGGCGAATTGCACCTGACGATCCTGATCGAAAACATGCGCCGCGAAGGCTTCGAGCTCGCGGTGTCGCGCCCGCGCGTGGTCACGCACGAGGTGGCCGGCGAAGTACACGAGCCTTACGAGCCGCTGTCGGTCGACGTCGAGGAGCAGCATCAGGGCGCGGTGATGGAAGCGCTGGGTCCGCGCCGGGGCGATTTGACCAACATGGAATCGGATTCGCGCGGGCGTTCGCGGCTCGAATACCGGATTCCGGCGCGCGGGCTGATCGGCTTCCAGGGCGAGTTCATGAACCTGACGCGCGGCACCGGCCTGATGAGCCACGTGTTCGATGGCTATGCGCCGGTCAAGGGTGAGATACCCGAGCGGCGCAATGGCGTGCTGATTTCCGCCGAGGATGGTCCCGCGGTCGCGTACGCGCTGTGGAAACTGCAGGAGCGCGGGCGGATGTTCGTATCGCCGGGCGAGATGCTGTACGAAGGCATGGTGATCGGCATCCACAGCCGCGACAACGACTTGGTCGTCAACCCGATCAAGGGCAAGCAGCTCACCAACGTGCGCGCGTCGGGTACCGACGAAGCGGTTCGCCTGGTGCCGCCGATCCAGCTCAACCTCGAATATGCGGTCGAGTTCATCGCCGACGACGAGCTCGTCGAGGTGACCCCGCGCTCGATCCGCATCCGCAAGCGCCACCTGAAGGAACACGTGCGCAAGCGCGCCAGCCGCGAAGCGGCGTGATGTCGCGCGCGCCTGCGTGACGACACGCGACTTTGCGCGGGTTTCAGCGGTACATCTGACGATCCGCGAGGCTGCTTGAGCGCGTCCTGCCGCAGCTTCGACCGTGCGTTCGCGCAAAGCGCCGCGCGCGTAGCCCTCGCGAACGTCACGCGCGATTATCCGTACCAGCCCTCGCACGTGTTCGCATCCGCTGCTGACGCGGTGACGCCGCGCGTGCTGCATCCGGCGTTCCACGGCAGCTACGACTGGCATTCCTCGGTGCACATGCACTGGCTGCTGGCGCGCGTGCTGCGCCTGCACCCGTCGATCGACGAGGAGGCGGCCATCGGCGCGCTGTTCGATCGTCGCCTGACGCCACGTACGATCGCCGCGGAATGCGCCTATTTCGCGCGGCCGCACACCGCGTCGTTCGAGCGCACGTACGGCTGGGCGTGGCTGCTCGCGCTGGCGCAGGAACTCGCAGCGCTGGGCGCTGAATGCGCACGATGGTCGGATGCGCTGGCGCCGCTCGCGGCGCTGATCGTTGCGCGCTATCGCGACTACCTGCCGCGCGCGCAATGGCCGATTCGCCATGGCATGCATGCCAACAGCGCGTTCGGACTGATATTCGCGCTCGACTACACGCGCGCCATCGCGGACGCAGGCTTCGAAGCATTGGTCGTCGAGTGCGCGCTGCGCTGGTTCGGCGACGACCGCGACGCGCAGGCGCACTGGGAACCGTCGGGCACCGATTTCCTGTCGCCCTCGCTGGTCGAAGCCGAATTGATGCGCCGCGTGATGGCGCCCGTCGACTATGTGCGATGGTTCGGCGCCTTCCTGCCGCGTTTTGCCGAGGATGGAGCGGTTCGCTTTTTCACGCCGGTGGAAGTGACCGATCGCAGTGATCCGCAGATCGTGCATCTGGACGGTCTCAATCTGTCGCGCGCGTGGTGCCTGCGCGGCATCGGTCGCGCGTTCGCCGGTGATGCGCGCGGCCGCGTCGCAATGGATGTTGCCGCGCGGCATCTCGCCGCCGGGCTCGTGGGTCTTGCGTCGCCCGACTATGCCGGCGCGCACTGGCTGGCGAGCTTCGCCGCACTCGCGCTGCCGACTGCGGCAGAATGGCGGATTGCCGCAACCGGATCGCGAGCGACTGGACTATGAACGAACTGGGCTTGCTGGGCGCGATCGCGGTGGCGAGCGTCGCCGCCGTCGTACTGCTCGTCATGCTGCTCGCCCGGCTGTCGGCGCTGATGCGCGACCGCGACCAGGCGATGCGCGGGGCGGCCGATTTGCGCGCGCGGCTCGAAGACTTTGCCAGGAACGCGGCCGAGCACCAGCGCGACATGCGCGCAGACCTCGTCATCGCGCGCCAGGAACAGTCGGACACCGCCGGCACGCTGCGCCGTGAAGTGAGCGAGCGGCTCGCGCAGTTGCAGCAAGCCACCGGGCAGGCGCTTGCCGACGCGCAAGTCGCACAGGGAACGCACTTCAAGCATTTTGGCGAGGGACTCGCGGCGCTGACGACGACCGTCGAGCAGAAGCTCGAGGCGCTGCGCAGCGACAACGAGAAGAAGCTCGAGCAGATGCGCGCGACCGTCGACGAGAAATTGCAGGCGACGCTGGAAAAGCGGCTCGGCGACTCGTTCCAGATCGTGTCGCAGCGCCTCGAGCAGGTGCACAAGGGGCTGGGCGAAATGCAATCGCTCGCCGTGGGCGTCGGCGACCTGAAGCGCGTGATGAGCAACGTCAAGAACCGCGGAGGATGGGGCGAGGTGCAATTGGGCGCGCTGCTCGCCGAAATGCTGACGCCGCAGCAATACGCGACCAATGTCGCGACGCGCCCCGGCAGCAAGGATCGCGTCGAATACGCGATATCGCTTCCGGGCCGCAGCGAGGATGGCGAACCCTGCTGGCTGCCGATCGACGCCAAGTTTCCGCTCGACGACTTCCAGCGGCTGCAGGATGCGCAGGACCGCGCCGACGTGCCGGCCGTCGAGGCGAGCCGGCGCGCGCTCGAGGATTTCTTCCGCAGCGAAGCGAAGAAGATCCGCGACAAATACATCGAGCCGCCGCATACGACCGACTTCGCGATCCTGTTCGTTCCCACCGAAGGGCTGTACGCGGAGGCGGTGTCGCGCGCAGGGCTCGCCGAAACGCTGCAACGCGAGCACCGCGTGATGCTCGCCGGGCCGATGAACCTGGCGGCGATGCTCAACAGCCTGCAACTCGGCTTTCGCACGCTGGCCATCGAGAAGCAGTCGACCGAAGTGTGGCGCGTGCTGGGTGCGGTGAAGACCGAGTTCGGCAAGTTCGGCGAGCTCTTGAGCAAGACGAAGGAGAGGCTCGACACCGTCGGCAAGACGCTCGACGACGCCGGCCGCAAGAGCCGCACGATCGCGCGCAAGCTGCGCGATGTCGAGGCGCTGCCCGAGGCCGAAGCCGATCGCCTGCTGGGCACGGTGCCTGCGCTGCCCGCGGCGGCCGCGGCGGACGCCGATGCCGCAGACGACGACAACCCTTAGCCGATGTTCGATGCGCTGCGACGATGGCGGCGGGAACGCGTGCTCGCGCACGCAGCGCTCCCCGACGCGCTGTGGAACGACGCGCTCGCGCGGCTGCCGTTCATGGCGATCTACAACGACGAGGAGCTCGCGCGCCTGCGCGACAAGGTGGTGCTGTTCCTCGACGCCAAGAGCATCGTCGGCGCGCGCGGCTACGAAGTCGAGCCGCTGCAACGCGTGATCGTCGCCGTCCAGGCATGCGTGCTGGTGCTGAACCTCGACCTGTCGCTGTACGATGGCTTCGAGAACGTCGTCCTCTACGAAGGCGAGTTCGTGCCCGCGTGGGAGTGGGAAGACGAGGCGGGCGTCGTGCACGTCAACGGCGATCCGCTGGCCGGCGAGGCGATGCAAGGCGGCCCGGTCGTGCTGTCGTGGGCCGACGTCGAGGCGTCGGCCGATTGGCAGACCGCCGGCATGAACCTCGTCATCCACGAGTTCGCGCACAAGATCGACATGCGCAACGGCGCCGCCAACGGCTGCCCGCCGCTGCCCCCCGACATGCCGGAGACGGCATGGCAGGAAACGCTGACGGCCGCGTATGCGCATTTCAGCAACCGTGTCGCGTGCGGCGATGCGACCGTCATCGATGCGTACGCGTCGGAAAATCCCGCGGAGTTCTTCGCCGTGCTGTCGGAAGTTTTCTTTGCGGAGCCCGCGCTTCTGGCGTATGAGTATGCGGACGTCTACCAGCAGTTCGCGATGTTCTACCAGCAGGACCCGGCGTCGCGCGCGGGATTGGTGCATGAAATTGCGTGAGCGAAACGAGGACTTGACCGATGCAAGCAATGGACGAAACCGACTTGGGACGCGACCAGCTCGTCGCGGCCATCGCCGAGCAGGCGCCTGACGCGATGATCTTCGCCGACCGCGAGGGTGCGATCCGTTTCTGGAACCGCGCCGCCGAGCGGCTGTTCGGCTATTCGAAGGCCGAAGCGCTCGGGCAGAGCCTCGACCTCATCGTCCCCGAGCGGCTGCGGCGTGCGCACTGGGAAGGCTTCGACAAGGCACTCGCGAGCGGCGTCACCAAGTATTCGGGGAAGGCGATGACCACGCGCTCGATGCGCAAGGACGGCAGCAAGATCTATGTCGACCTGAGCTTCGGGCTCGTCACCGACGCCGGCGGTGCGGTCATCGGCGCGACGGCGATCGGACGAGACTGTACCGAGCGCCAGCTCGCGCGCGCCGCGCAGGCGCCGGTGCAGCCGGCAGCGTAAGCGGGGCCGGCAGCACGTCGGCCAGCGTGTGACGGTCGAGACGCGCGAGGAAGTCGCCGAGCGCGTCGTTGAGGATGCCGTTGAAGCGGCAGCGGCCCGTCAGCAGGCAGCCGCTCGCCTCACCGAAGCACTCGACCAGGTGAAAGTCGGGCTCGACGCAACGCACGACGACGCCGAGGTTGATGGCCGACGGCGCCCGCGCGAGCCGCATGCCGCCGCCCTTGCCTCGCACCGTCTCTATCAACCCGTGCGTCGCCAGCCGATGCGTGACCTTCATCAGGTGCGCTTCGGAGATGCCATATGCATCGGCGATTTCCGCGATAGTCGACAAGCGCTCGCCCTGTTGCGCGACATACATCAGCAGACGCATCGCGTAATCGGTCATCGTCGTCAGGCGCATTGCGCGTCCTTTCGCCGTCAACCGGCTGCGAGCTCGGCGGGCATGTCGCCGGGAACGTTGAACAGCTGGTAGCCGTACCAGAGGCTCTGCGCAATGCGCGCGGCAAGCTCGTCGGCGCGCGCCTGCATCGATGCATTGCCCAACGTGCGCGTCGTCGCGTGAAACAGCGCCAGCCAGCGCTGGAACAGCGCAGGGGTCAGCTTCGGCAATGCGCAATGTGCGGGCATCGGCGTGCCGCGATAGCGCGCGGTGCCGAGCAGCACCGACGACCAGAAGTCGACCATCTTTGCGAGATGGCGGTCCCAGTCGGCGACGTGCGCGCCGAAGATCGGACCCAGTTCGGCATCGCTGTGTATCGACGCATAGAACGCGTGCACCAGCGTGCGGATTTCGTCTTCGGTGCAGATATCGGGTGTGCGCATGCGGCCTGTAAAATCAGTAACAAATATTTAACGTATATCTTATCGCGGGCAGCAACCCGCGGTCAAACTTCGAGCCGGCGAATTTTGCGCTTCAGGACGCGGGAATCGCGACGCCTTGCGGCGGCGGGTAGAGCGCATCGAGGGCGATCGACCCGCCGGTCGGCTGCACGAGCCGCACGTGGCGGCGCTCGAGCTCGCGCGCGTGGCGCACGCCGCAGCTATGCGCGATCATGTCGATTTCCTTGTTCATGTTCGTCGCGTAGTTGGCGACGCGCGTCGCCTTGTCCGCGACGACCAGCCCGCGCTGCAGCCGCGGATTGTGCGTGGTGATGCCGGTGGGGCAGGTATTGGTATGGCAGCGCAGCGCCTGGATGCAGCCCAGCGCGAACATGAATCCGCGCGCGGTGTTGACGAAGTCGGCGCCGCAGCACAGCGCCCACGCGGCGCGCGCCGAAGTGAGCAGCTTGCCGGAGGCAATGAGGCGGATGCGCGGCGCAAGTCCCGCCGCGATCAACGAGTCGGCGACGCGCGGCAGCGCCTCGTCGATCGACAATCCCATGTGATCGGCGAGCGCCTGGGGCGCGGCTCCGCTGCCGCCTTCGCCACCGTCGATCACCAGGAAATCGGGCGCGGCGTCGAGGCCGCGCACCAGCACGCGTTCGGCAAGCTCGTCGGCGAACCAGCGGCCGCCGATCGCCGTCTTGATCCCCACCGGCTTGCCCGTCGCGTCGCGAATCCGCATCACAGTATCGAGCAGCGTGTCCATGTCGGGAATCTCGGGATGGCGGTTGGGACTGATCGAATCCTTGCCCACCGGAATGCCGCGGATGCTCGCGATCAATGGCGTCACCTTGGCGCCCGGCAGCACACCGCCCTTGCCGGGCTTGGCGCCCTGCGATAATTTGATCTCGAACGCGCGCACGCTGTCGTTCGCCGCGAGCTCGCGCAAGCGCTGGTAATCGAGGTTGCCGTCGGCATCGCGGCAGCCGTACTTCGCGGTGCCGATCTGCATGATGATGTCGCACCCACCTTCGAGATGGAAGGGCGCGAGCCCGCCCTCGCCGGTGTCCATCCAGCAGCCGGCGGTGGCCGCGCCACGCGACAGCGCGCGCACCGCAGGCGCGGAAATCGCGCCGAAGCTCATGCCGCTGCAATTGACCACCGAGCGCGCCAGAAACGGCGTCCTGCAATAACCGTCGCCGATGGCGAGCGGCGGCGTCGGCAGGCGGTCGGATTCGAGCACCGGGAACGCGGCGTTGACGAAAATCAGCGCACCCGGCGAATGCAGGTCGTACGTCGAGCCGAAGCCGATGAGGCCGCCCTCGTTCTTGGCCAGCCGGTAGACCCAGCCTCGCGTCGCCCGGTTGAACGGCATTTCGTCGCGGTCACCGGCGAAGAAGTACTGGCGGAAATATTCGCCGAGCTGTTCGAACCAGTAGCGAAAGCGCCCGATCACCGGGAAGTTGCGCAGCACCGTGTGCTGCTTTTGCGTGACGTCGCGGATGAACATCACGACGATCGACACGAAGACGAGCAGCGCGACGAGCACGCCCAGTCCCAGCTTGGCGACGTTCAGCAATTCGTCCATCGGTCGATCCTTCTCGCGGGCGGGCCGCGATCCTAACGGTTGGCCGGCGCGGCGCGAAGGGCGCTCTTGGGACGAAAAGTCTTGCACACCTCGTCGTGCGTCTCGATGTAGGGGCCGCCGATCAGGTCGATGCAGTAGGGCACGGCGGGGAACACGCCGTCGAGTGTTTCCTTGATGGCCTTCGGCTGGCCCGGAAGGTTGATGATCAGCGCGCTGCCGCGCACGACGGCCACCTGCCGCGACAGAATGGCGGTCGGCGTGTACTTGAGGCTCACCTGGCGCATCTGCTCGCCGAAGCCGGGCATCACCTTGTGCGCAATGGCCAGCGTAGCTTCGGGCGTGACATCGCGCGGCGCGGGCCCCGTGCCGCCGGTGGTCAGCACCAGCGCACAGCCGGCGATGTCGACCAATTCGACCAGCGCGCGCTCGATCGCCGGCTGGTCATCCGGTATCAGCCGCTCGACGGTCATCCACGCGGTCGACAGCGCCGCGCGCAGCCAATCCTTGAGGCCCGGAAGCCCCTTGTCTTCATAAATGCCGCTGGATGCACGGTCGCTGATCGACACGAGGCCGATGACGATGGCGTGCGGCATCGGCGTCGTGCTCATGCGTCGCCCGCGGACGGCGCCGGCGTGGCCGCATCGAAGTCCTTCAGGCGGCGAAACAGTTGGCGGTATTTGTGCGGCGGCGCGCCGGCCGCGCGCTCGGCGCGCGCGGTGCGGATGAGCGTCGCGAGCTCGGCCTTTGCCGCGTGCGGGCGCACGGCGGTGTACTCGTCGAGCGCGGCGTCGTCATCGAGCAGGCGGTCACGCCAGCGCTCGAGCTCCGCGAAGCGCAGCTTCTCGGCGCGCGGCATTTCGTCCAGCCGCGCGAGGCGTTCCGCAATCACTTCAGCATCGGCGTCGCGCATCAGCCGCCCGATGAATTGCATTTGCCGCCGGCGCGCTTCGTGACGCGTGATGCTGTGCGCGTCGCGGATGGCGTCGGCCAGGCGCTCGGGCAGGTCGAACTCGGGCAGGCGCCGCGGGTCGAGCGCGACCAGCGACTCGCCCAGTTGCTGCAGGTCGTGCATCGCGTTCTTGCGCCGGGTCTTGGACGGCGGCAGCGCGTCGGCGCCTGCCGCGTCGGAAGGATCGTCATGCGACATGTTTTCCGGTGCCTGAAGTCCCCGCCGGATGCGGGCTTTGTTATCATAACCGACCCGTCAGGAGGACCTGCGCCCGGCGCATGCCGCGCGCAGGAAAAAACGGGAAAAATTCACCTCGAGTCCGTCGATGACCTTGTCATTAACCGTCGATTCAGCGACTGCCGGCCGCGCGCCGGCGATCAAAGCCGTCGACGAAACCGCATTTCCCGTTACCACCAGCGTGCTGCAAGGCGTCGCCGACGATGTGCTGCGCTTTGCGCGCGAGCGCGGGGCGAGCGCCGCCGAAACCGAGGTTTCGCAGGCCGTCGGGCAAAGCGTCACCGTGCGCAAGGCCGAAGTCGAGACCATCTCCTATAACCGCGACAAGGGGATTTCGGTCACCGTCTAC
>DATCFA010000147.1:0-2547 GCA_036509805.1 Casimicrobiaceae bacterium | reverse complement strand
CCAAGGCGCAGGGCAAGCCGGTCGACGTGCTCGCAGACGCAGCGCGCGCCGCCAATCCCGCCGGACGCTTCGGCAACGCGGCCGAGTTCGGCGCCGTCTGCGCGTTCATCTGCAGCACGCACGCGTCGTATCTGGTCGGTCAGAACATCCTGCTCGACGGCGGTGCCTATCCGGGCACGTTCTGACGTTCCCGCTGTCGCACAGATTCCCGATTCCCGATTCCCGGATCCCTTAAAAATGATCGATCTCTACTACTGGACAACGCCCAACGGGCACAAGATCACGATATTCCTCGAGGAAGCCGGGCTGCCGTACGTGCTGCGCCCGGTCAACATCAGCAACGGCGAGCAGTTCGCGCCGGAATTCCTCGCCATCGCGCCGAACAACCGCATACCCGCGATCGTCGATCGCGACCCGCCTGACGGTGGCGCGCCGATTGCGTTGTTCGAGTCGGGCGCCATCCTGCTCTACCTGGGCGGCAAGACCGGCCGCTTCCTGCCCGCCGGACTGCGCGAGCGCTGCGATTGCGTGCAGTGGCTGTTCTGGCAGATGGCGGGCCTGGGGCCGATGCTCGGACAGAACCATCACTTCGCCAACTACGCGCCGGAAAAGATTCCGTACGCGATCGAGCGCTATGTAAAGGAAACCGCGCGCCTGTACGCGGTGCTCGACAAGCGGCTTTCCGACCGCGAATTCATCGCCGGCGACTATTCGATCGCCGACATGGCCTGCTACCCGTGGATCCTTCCCGAGCGGCAGGGGCAGGACATCGGCCACTTCCCGCACATCGAGCGCTGGAAGGACACGATTGCCGCGCGTCCGGCCGTCGAACGCGCGTATGCGCTGGCGAAGGGTGTCAACCAGAACCCGTCGGTAATGGACGAGCGCTCGCGCAGCGTGCTGTTCGGCCAGGACGCGGCGACGGTGCGCGGCAAGGGATAGCGCGCAACGGCGCTGGCGTCAGCCCGCGGTGAGCGGAATCCGGTTCGCCAGCGGGATTGCGTTCGCCACCGCATCCGCCGCACGTTCGAGCGCGCCATCGACATCGAATGCGATGTCGCCGGCGGCATCGGCGACGCCGGTTGCCTTCACGGCGGCAAAATCGTGCAGACTGCGGTCGAGCAGGTGCGTGGGAACCACGCTGCCCAGCGCGCGGTAGATCGACTCGACGCGCCCGGGATGTTTGCGCTCCCATTCGCGCAGCATCAGCGATACCTGTTTGCGCTGCAGGTGCTCCTGCGAGCCGCAGAGGTTGCACGGAATGATCGGGAATGCGCACAGCTCGGCGTAGCGCGCGAGATCGGACTCGCGCACATACGCGAGCGGGCGGATGACCACATGGCGGCCGTCGTCCGATGCGAGCTTGGGCGGCATCGTCTTCAATTTGCCGCCGAAGAACAGGTTGAGGAAGAACGTTGCGAGGATGTCGTCGCGGTGATGGCCGAGCGCAATGCGCGTCGCGCCCAGTTCGCCGGCGACGCGATAGAGCACGCCGCGGCGCAGCCGCGAGCACAGCGAGCACATCGTCGCATTGTCGGCGACGAGGCGCTTGACGACGCTGTACGTGTCCTGCTCGGCGATGTGGAAAGGCACGCCGCGCGCGGCAAGATAGTCGGGCAGCACGTGCGCCGGAAAATCCGGCTGTTTCTGGTCGAGATTGACGGCGACGACGTCGAACTTCACCGGTGACGCGTCCTTCAGCGCGAGCAGCACGTCGAGCAGGCCGTAGCTGTCCTTGCCGCCCGACACGCACACCATCACGCGCTCGCCTTCGCCGATCATCGAGAAGTCGGCGATGGCCTCGCCCACCTGCCGGCGCAGCCGCTTGCGCAGCTTGTTGGCTTCGAACTCGGCGCGGCGCGGGTCGCGCGCTCGCGCCCGCTCCGCCGTGGCCTGCACGGGTGCCGTGAAATCCGTTGCGGGCGAGGGCGTGGCGATGTCGTTCATCGTTTCGATTTTACCGCGCGGCGATGCGTCCATCCACCGCGCAGCGTCAATCGCGGTGGAACGCGATTTCGACTTCGGTGCTGCGCCCGGGCTCGCCCGCCGGGAATGTCCAGCGCGACAGCGCGTCGGTGACCGCGCGGTCGAACACGCGCGTCGGCCGCGCGTCGACGATATTGACGGCGCTCACGTGTCCATTGGCATCGATCGCCAGGCGCGCCTTGACGGTGCCCGACGACACGCCACGCACGATCGCCTCGCGCGGAAAGTCGGGGTCCTGCCGCGTCAGCGGCAACAGTCGGACGGAAGCGGTCGAACGCGCAGCGGCACTGGTGGGTGCCGCCATCGCGAGCCGTTCGGGCGCTGGCGGCCGCGCGGCAATCGAAGCGGCGCGGTCGGTGCGCGGTGTGGCAGGCACGGCCGCGAGCGTGTTCGCGACCGCGGCGGCGGGGCGCACCGTCTGTGGATCCGACACGCGCAGCGGCAACTCCCTGGGCTCGGCGATGTTGAGCGGCTGCGTCGAAGGTGGCCGCGCGTGCGTGGCCGGCGCGACGGCCTGTGCGTCGGCGAAAGCGTGCGCCGGTAACGCGCCAGTCGCCGCTT
>DATCFA010000146.1:0-5459 GCA_036509805.1 Casimicrobiaceae bacterium | reverse complement strand
CGTGATTGCCGCGCACCAGGATCATTTCGGTGCCGGCGTGCTGCGCGCGCCACGCGCGAAACGCGCGATCCAGCGCATCGACGCGACCGCTCGCCGCGTGCAGGAAATCGCCCAGCACGATCAGCGTCGCAGCGCCAGTGCTCGCAATCAGCGTCGACAGGCGCCCGAGGTCGGTGGCCGTCGCACCGCGCGGCAGCGGAATGCCGCCGGCGCGGAATGCTGCGGCTTTGCCCAAGTGGACGTCGGCGACGAAGAGCTTGCGCTCGCGCGGCCAGTAGAGCGCGCGCATCGCATGCAGTTCAACCGCTTCGTCGTTGAGTACGAACGGCAGCAGGCGCTCGGCGAACGCGGGCGGCAGCGATGCTTCAGCAAAAAGCGGCAATGCGGACACGCGAAATGGGTTCGAGGCTCGGGGTTGCTGGGCATTGCGCGGGACAGACGCGTGGCGCAAACTCGTGGCGCCCCGATTCTACCGGCCCTCCGGTCCCGTCCTCATGCCGCGATTTTCGGCGAACCTCGGATTCCTGTTCAACGAAGTGCCGTTCCTCGAGCGCTTCGGCGAAGCCGCGCACGCCGGTTTCCGCGCGGTGGAATTCGCGTTCGTCTACGACACCAAGGTCGAAGAAATCTCTGTCCAGGCCGAGCGCCACAAGCTCGACGTCGTATTGATCAACGCGCCGCCCGGCGACTGGAACGCCGGCGAGCGCGGCATCGCGTCGCTCGACGGCCGCGAACACGATTTCGCCGCGGGCTTGGTCACCGCGTTGCGCTACGCGAGCGCGCTGCGCTGTGCGCGCGTTCACGTGATGGCGGGCACGCTCGCCGACGGCGCCGGCGACGACGAGCTCGCCAAGCAGCGGCGCGTGTATGTGCGCAACCTGCGCTTTGCCTGCCAGGAAGCGCAGGCGCTGGGCGTGACGATCCTGATCGAACCGATCAATCCACGCGACATTCCCGGCTACTTCCTCACCACGCAGGCGCAGGCGCACGCCATCCGCGCGGAAATCGGCGCGCCCAACCTCAAGGTGCAGATGGACCTGTACCACGCGCAGATCGTCGAGGGCGACCTCTCGACCAAGATCCGCCGCTGGCTGCCGCACATCGGGCACATACAGATCGCCGGCGTGCCGGGTCGCCACGAGCCCGACAACGGCGAAGTCAACTACGCGTACCTGTTCCGTCTGCTCGACGAGCTGCGCTATCCGGGATACATCGGCTGCGAATACCGGCCGGAGCACGGCACCGTCGAAGGCCTCGCGTGGATGTACAAGCTGATCGACCGCGCGCCGGTGCGCGCCGGCGACTGACGGCCCGCACGCTGCGCGCAACGAGGGATTGCGCGCCGCGACAAGAGTCGGGCGCATCGCTCGACGACACGCGTCGATGCTTCGCCCGCGCGCGGTGCGAAGCTACATGTTCACGCTCATCCCGCCGTCGACGAAGATCGTCTGCCCGGTGATGTAGCTCGCGGCGTCGGAGGCGAGGAACACGGCGATGCCGGCGAGCTCGGCCGGGTCGCCCCAGCGCTGCATCGGCGTGCGCAGGTTGACCCACTTCACGAACTCGGCGTTGTCGAGCAGCGCGGTGTTCATCTCGGTCTTGAAGTAGCCGGGCGCGATTGCGTTGACGCGGATACCGTGCGGCGCGAGCTCGACAGCTAAGCCGCGCGTCAACTGGCGCACGCCGCCTTTGGACGCGACGTACGGCACGATGTTCGGGCGCGCGAGCTCGCTGGTCAGCGACGCGATGTTGATGATGCTGCCGCGGCCGCGCTGCTGCATGCCGCGCGCGGCGGCCTGCGCGACGAGGAATGGTGCGGTCAGGTTGGTGGCGATCACCGCCTCCCAGTCCTGCTGCGAAAAATCGCCGAGCGCCCCGCGATGCTGGATGCCGGCGTTGTTGACGACGATGTCGAGTGATCCGTGCTTCGCTTCGATCGCTGCTATGCCGGCCTTTACCGCGTGCTGCCGCGTGACGTCGAACACCGCGGTGTCGGTTTCGAGCGCCGCGTCGAGCTTGCCACGTGCCGCGTCGAGCGCGGCTGCGTCGCGGCCGTTGTAAACCACGGTGGCGCCGGCTCGCGCAAGGCCGGCGGCGATCGCCTCGCCCAGGCCGCGCGCAGCACCGGTGACGAGTGCTATGCGCCCGTGCAAGTCGAACGGATTGGACATGGAGGCCTGTTGCAGGTGAGCGGACCCGAATCCTCGCCGATGCGGGGCTTTCGTGCAACGCGCTACGCGTGCTTGCGCGATCGTGCGGCCGGTGCGGGCGGCGCGACGACCGCGTCCTCGTTCGCCTGTGCCTCGAGCTCGGCGACCATCCGCGCGACGCGCGTTTCCAGCGCTTCGTTGGACAGCGACTCGCGAAAGATCTCGACCATCAGCGGAAATGCAAACGGCGTTGGCCGCACCGAGCTGCGCAACAGTGCCGGACTGCCGCGCAGGCGCGCGAGCGCCGCTTCGAGGCGCGGCGCTTCGAGGTGGCGCTCCATCACTTCGCGCACTGCCTGTGCCAGCAGCAGGTTCTGCGGGTCGTATTCGGCGAACACGTCGTATAAAAGGCCGCTCGACGCCTGCAACTGGCGGTTCGATTGCCCCTGTCCGGGAAAGCCCTGGAACACGAGTCCTGCGACACGCGCGATTTCGCGAAACTGCCGCCGGCCGAGCTCGGCGGCGTTGAGGCCCGCGAGGATGTCGCGCTCGACGTGATCGGCTGCGAGCAGCACGCCGATGTCGGCGAGCGACAGGTCGACCGGTTGCGGCGACATCAGACCGAACCCATAGTCGTTGATGGTGATCGTGAACGTGCGCGGACGCATTTGCGCGAGGCGATAGGAGAACAGCGTCGCAAGTCCCAGGTGCGCGAGACGGCCTTCCATCGGATAGAAGAACAGGTAGTGGCCGTCGCGCAACGTGATGCGTTCGATCAGCCATTCGTTCATCTTCGGCAATCCGGACCACCGCCGCTGCAACTCGAGCAGCGGCTTGACGAAGGCGAGCTCGGACGATGCGTAGACGCCGTTGGCGGCGTCGCCGATCAGCTTGCGCGTGCGCTCCGCGAGCAGCGTCGACAAGGGCATCTTGGCGCCCATCCAGCGCGTGATCAGCGCGGATTTCTTCGACGCCGGCTTCACCCACGCCGTCATCTCGCGCACACGTACGAACTCCAGCACCTTGCCGGCGAACACGAAGCAGTCGCCCTTGCGCAGGTGCGCGATGAACGATTCCTCGACGGTGCCCAGGCGCCGGCCGTTGCGCATCTGCACGTGGATGCTGGCGTCGGCGACGATCGTGCCGATCGACTGCCGGTGACGCTGCGCGATCCGGCGGTCGGGCACGCGCGCGATGCCGTCGTCGCCGATCATCACGCGCCGGTACTCGGGGTAGGCGTTGAGGCTGGCGCCACCATGCACGACGAAGTCGAGTGCCCACTGCCACTGCACGTCGTTCAGGTTGCGGTAGGCGTGCGTGCCGCGCAGTTCCGCGCGGAGCTCGTCAGGCAGGAAGCCGCCGCCGAGCGCGCAGGTGACCAAGTGCTGGACGAGCACGTCGAGCGACGCTTCGACCGGCGTGCGCGGCTCGATCCTGCGCTCGCTGGCCGCCTCGCGCGCAGCGGCCGCTTCGACGAGTTCGAGTGCGTGCGTGGGCAGCACGGTGATCCTCGAAACTTCGCCGGGCCGGTGGCCGCTGCGGCCCGCACGTTGCAGCAGGCGTGCAACACCTTTCGGCGAGCCGATCTGCAACACCTGGTCGACGGGAGCGAAGTCGACGCCCAGATCGAGGCTCGACGTGCACACGACCGCGCGCAGCTTGCGCTCGCGGATCGCCATCTCCACCCACTCGCGCACGTCGCGCTCGAGCGAACCGTGGTGCAGCGCGATCGTTCCCGCCCAGTCGGGCCGCGCCGCGAGCAGCGCCTGGTACCAGATCTCCGCCGACGAGCGCACGTTGGTGAACACCAGCGTCGAGCGCGCGCTCTCGATCGCCTTCACCACTTGCGGCACCAGCCGCGTGCCGATGTGGCCCGCCCACGGGAAGCGCTCGATCGTCGCCGGATGCGCGGTGTCGATGACGATCGTCTTGGTGTCGAGACCCTTGACGATGCGCGCGCGCGGCGTGTTGCCCATGCCGACCAGGCATTCGAGCGCCTGGTCGAGGTTCGACAGTGTCGCCGACAGTCCCCACGCGCGCAGCGACGGCCGCACGCCGCGCAATCGCGCCAGTGCGAGCTCGACCTGCACGCCACGCTTCGACGCCAGCAGCTCGTGCCATTCGTCGACGACCACACCCTCTAGCTGTGCGAAACGCTCGCGCCAGTCGGCGCGCGACAACAAGAGCGACAGGCTTTCAGGCGTGGTGACCAGTATCGTCGGCAGCCGGCGGTCCTGGCGCGCGCGCACCGACGCGGGTGTATCGCCCGAACGCATGCTGACCGTCCAATACGGCCGCAGCGCGCCCGCGGCGCGCGTGATCGCGAGCGTCGTATCGGCGGCGAGTGCGCGCAGCGGCGTCACCCACAGCAATGTCAGCGGCGGCGGCGCGTCAGCGCCCCCCTTGGGGCCGGCTGCCAGCACGCCCATCAACGCCGCGTAGGTCTTGCCCATGCCCGTCGGAGCATGGATCAGCCCCGATTGGCCGGCCGCGTACGCCGACCAGACATCCTGCTGGAACGGGAAGGGCGTGAAGCCTTGCGCCGCAAACCACGCGTGGGCCGCGTGGTGCGCGCCCGGGTCGCGATCGTCAGGCATGCCGATATTGTACGGCGTCCGCCCATCCTGACCGAACGATCGTTCGCACGGGCACGAGCTCAGCGCCGCGGTCGAGTATGTGGCATTTGGCTTCGACCGACGCGACATCGCCGGTGGGGCGGGGTATCGGCCCAAAGCGAGTTCGCGCAGCGTGTTTGAGCGACGGCCGATTCCCCGCCCCACCGGCAGCGCATGGCAACCGGGCAGCGGGGGCGGATTACGCGATCACGCGTGGTAGAGCTTGCCGCTTTCCTTGGCGAGCTGCGTCGCGATGAAATCCATCAGCGGCGGCGACAGCGCATCGTAGGGCTCCAGGCCCAGGTTGTGCAGCGTCGCGCGCACGTCGCCCATGTTGGCGGGATTCGCGCCGGCTTCGATGATCGACGACACGAACGCCGCGAATTCCGCCGGTGCCCAACCTTGCAGCGGCGACAGCTCGGTGTGCACAAAGTCGAGGCCGTACAGTGGGTGCTTGGCGTTGTCGATGCGGCCGTACATGTGTACGCCGCAGCCCTTGCATGCGTAGCGCTTGATCGTGGCGGTGGCGTCGACGGGCGCCAACTTGTCGGCGTTGGCGGTGACGGCGAGCTTGGCGCGCGGCACGACGGCCACTTGCGAGAACAACGCGCCCGCGGGTTTCCAGCAACGCGTGCAGCCGCAGACGTGGTTGTGCGCGGTTTGCGCGCTGAGCGTGACCGTCACCTTGTTGTCG
>DATCFA010000145.1:0-4786 GCA_036509805.1 Casimicrobiaceae bacterium | reverse complement strand
GCCGCGCGCGCCATGATGGGCCTCGCGCTGACGGGTTCGCACGCTGCCAACGGCTCCGGCGACTATGCGGTCGCCTTCTCCACCGCGCAGGACGTGCGCCGCTCGCAATCCGCGCGCCTGGCAACGCAGGAGCTTGCGAATGACACAATGTCTCCGCTGTTCCAGGCGGTCGTCGAGGCGGTGGAGGAAGCCATCTATAACGCACTATTCCAGGCTGCCACGATGAGCGGCAATGGATCGGTGATCGAGGGCATTCCGCTCGACCAGGTCCGCGAGGTGCTCGCGGCGGCGGGCAACGCCGGACGCGTCCGCCCATGATCCGGGATCCGGGCCATCAGCACGTTCGCGGCGGAGCGCCGCGTTGCATCAAACATTGCAACGAACACACGAATTCATTCACACACATCACAAGGACCCGGAGCCAACATGAAATGCAATCCACCTATTGCGAAAGCGCGAACCATGCGCCGAATGATGATCCTGCTGAGCGTGCTGGGCTCGTTCGCCATCGGCTGCGCGCACGCGCAGCCGTCGTATCCAGACCATCTGGTGCGCCTGGTCGTGCCGTATCCGCCCGGCGGGATCACCGACACGCTCGCGCGCCTGATCGCGTCGCGTGTTTCGGACATGTGGAACCAGAAAATGATCGTGGAGAACCGTCCGGGCGCGAGCGGCAATATCGGAATGGCGGACGTCGCGCGGTCGCGGCCGGATGGCTATACGCTCGTGTTCGGCAATACCAGCACGATCGCGATCAATCCGAGCCTGTTCAAGAATCTTTCGTTCGATCCCGCCAAGGACTTCGTGCCCGTTACCGAAGTGGCGAGCGTGTCCAACGTGCTGCTGGTGGCGCCGGACTTTCCGGCGAAGACGCTGGGCGAGCTGATTGCGCTCGCGAAATCGAAGCCGGGGACGCTGTCGTTTGCGTCGAACGGCATCGGCAGCAGCAATCACCTCGCCGGCGAATTGCTCAAGACGACGGCAGGCATCGACATGCTGCACGTGCCTTACAAGAGCACCACGGAGGCGGTCGTCGACCTGACGGCGGGGCGGGTTTCCGTCATGTTCGGCGACTTCACGACGTCGATCCCGTTCATCAAGAGTGGTCGTTTGCGCGCGCTCGCGGTGACCAGTGCCAAGCGCACGCCTCAACTGCCGGACGTTCCCACGATGATCGAATCGGGGCTGCCGGGCCTCGTGATAACACCGTGGTGGGGCATCTTCGCGCCCGCGGGCACGCCCAAGCCCATCATTGAAAAACTGAACCACGACATCGTCGCCGTCCTCAATTCGAAGGAAGTGCTGGCCTATCTCAGCGCCCAGGCGACCGATGTGGTCGGCAATTCGCCGGAGGCCTTTGCCGAACTGATCAAGGGCGAAGCCGAGCGCTGGGGCAAGGTTGTCAAGGCGTCCGGCGCCACGCTGGACTGAAGGACGTCGATGGACCTCAAGCTGCATGGCAAGACGGTGGTTATCACCGGCGGCAGCGCAGGCATCGGATTGGCGTGCGCGAAAGTCATGGTGGCCGAAGGCTGTCGCGTGGCGATCGTCGGCCGTGATGCGAAGCGCCTTGCGGAGGCGGTGGATCGGATACACAGCAGCGTTCCGGACGGTTCGGAAACCGTGCATCCGATCGTTGCCGACCTCGCGTCGTACGCCGAGATCAAGACGATGATCGAGACGTCGCATCGCGAACTCGGGCGTATCGACATCCTCGTCAACAATGCGGGCTCGATCAGGGCCGGCGCGTTCCTCGACATTCCCGACGACCAGTGGATCGAGGACTGGAACCTGAAAGTTCTCGGCTACGTGCGCGCCGCGCGCACGGTTTTCCCGTTGATGCAGCGACAGGGTGGCGGGACCATCATCAACGTCATCGGCTCCGCCGCTCGCCAGCCGAATCCGCTGTACCTGGTGGGCGGGGCGGCCAACGCGTCGCTGGTGAACTTCACCAAGGGGCTGTCGGAGCTCGGCGCGCGCCACGGCATCTTCGTCAAGGCTGCATCGCCGGGCGCCGTGCAGACCGAACGCTGGGAAAACCGGATGCGGCTCGAGGCGAGTGCTGCAGGCCGAACGTACGAAGAGGCGCGCGCCGAGCGCATTGCCGCCTATCCGCTCGGCCGCATCGTGCAGCCCGACGAGGTTGCCGATCTCGTCTGCTTTCTCGCGTCGCCGCGCTCGGAAATGCTGAACGGCGCCACCGTCAATATCGACGGCGGCTGGAGCCGCGGCGTTTATCCGTAGCCTGCTTGCCGCGCCTCGTTCGTCTTTCCCAGGAAGCGCAAAAGATCGTCCACGCAGCGCCCGGGATAGCCGTCGCAGATGTTATGTGCCGCGGTGTCGTATTGCACCAGCTCCGATCCGGGAATGCGTTTGTGCATCTCCACATACGCGCTCGCGTTGCCGATGGCCTCCTTGCCTGCCGCGACGATCAGCGTCGGGCACTTGATGCGGCCAAGCTCGTCCATGAAGTCGTGGCTGCACATGTGCGTGACGAAACGCGCGATGAAGGCGGGATCGTTCGAGCCCGCCTGCTCGATGAACCACGCAACGAGCGCGGGATCGGCATTTTCATCGAAACGGTCGTGTATCGTTTCCGCCAGGAACTTGCGCAACCCCACTTGTTGCACGCGCGGAATCCACGTCAGCGCCTGGCTATGCTTGAGGCCCGGCGTGGACCCATAAAGCGCCAGTGTCTTGACGCGCTCGCCGTGGCGGATGGCGAGTTGCTGCGCAACGTATCCGCCTGCCGAGTTGCCCACCACGTGCGCGGCGCTGCAGCCGACTTTGTCCAGCAGGTCCTGCGCGTCGCCAACGAGCTGATCGAGCGAAAGCGGAGCATCCGCGGGCGGAATCTGCGATTCACCATGGCCACGCAAGTCCATGCGAACCACGCGAAAGCGCGAGGCGAGTGCGGGCATCCAGTGGAACCAGCGAACGGCATTCCCCATCGCCGCATGCAGCAGCAGAATCGTGTCCGGCTGCGACCAGGGTGGCGTGAAATCGTCGACGTAGTACGCCAATTGCAACCCGTCGCGCGATTCGAATAGCTGCTTCAATAGAGAGCACTCCTAGGATTTGAACGGTGAACGGCTGTCGAATGTGCGGGCGGCCGTCTCCATCGTGACGAATTCGCCGCCGTCCCGCGCAATCCGCTCGATGAGCTTCTCGAGCACACGCATCCGGTGGCCGCGTCCGATGACGAACGGATGGAACGTATAGGTCAGCACGCCCCAATCGAAATTTTCGCGCAGATAGAGAAAATCGCTGATCCAGTTGTCCAACACCGCGTTCGCATTCATGAGTCCCGGCATCAGCGTGGTCTTGGTGCGCAGGAACTCGAAGTGGGGAAAATCGTCCAGCGTCCAGCTGATCGGCATCTCGATCAGCGGCGTGGGCGCTCCGAAGCGCAACGGCTCTTCCAGCTGAACCACGTCTCCCTCGCGCACGCGGTAAGGCGTGTAGTCATCGCCCATCATGCTAGAGTCGTACAGGAACCCGTACTTGCGCAGCAACGGAATGGAAACCGGCGAAAGATCCCACGACGGTGACCGGTATCCACGAGCGGCGTGCCCGGACAGCTTGCGGATCTGCTCGTTGGCGCGCACGAGCCCGGCTTCCTCCTGCTCGGCACTCATGTCGGCAGGCGGCACATGCGTCCAGCCATGATGCGCGATCTCGTGCCCGGCCTGCAGCACCGATGCACATTGCGCCGGATACGTTTCCAGCGTGAAGCCCGGGATGAACCACGTCGATGCGACGCCGTAACGACGCAGAAGCTCGAGGATGCGGGGGACGGCCGCTGCGCCGAATTCCCCGCGCGATATCGGTGTCGGGCTGGTCAAGCCGCGGGCGATCATCCCCGACATCGCGTCAAAATCGAAACTGATGCAAACAAGATGGGACGGCATGGTGTTTCCTTTGGCTAGTCCGCGCGGGCTCTCAGCGTCGCGCGGCGAGGAGTTTCAGCAGGTCCTCGGCGCAACGTTCAGGATAACCGTCGCAAATGTTGTGTCCGGTCGTGTCGTAGTAGATCAACTGTGCATCGGCAATGCGATTGCGCATGTCCTCGTAGACACTGGCCGCGTGCAGCGTCTCCGCGCCGGCCGCAACGATCAGTGTCGGACATTGGCGCGCCGCTAGCCGCAAACGTCGCGGAATACGCGAAGAAAATTGCCACCCACGATCGCGATGACGGTTTCCTCGGGCAGTCCTCGCCGCAGCATCGCCGCAGTCAGGTTCGGCCACTTGTCCCACGTTTCCATGTCGATGACCTGATTGTTGGGATCGAACCGATCCTGCGGCCGCCAGCCCACCCAGTCGAATCCCGCCGTCGGCTCGTTGACCATGTCCGCGTTCCACGTCAGCGCGCTGTAGTAGGGCTTTCCCCAATCGGTGCCGATGCCCACGTGATCCTTGCCGATCACGTTGACCAGGTGCACGACATGGTCGACCACCGCATCGAGCGTCGCCCAGCCGGCGGGCTTGCCGAGCTTCACGGCGCGGTCGTCGTCGGTGCGCACGATGAACGCGGGCAGGATGACGACACCGACATATCCGCCGCGATCCGCGATCGCCTTCAGTACTTCGTCCGGCAGCGCGCGTGCGTGGCCGCTGATCGCTCGTGCCCCCGTGTGACTGGCGATCACGGGTTGTTGCGAAGCGGCCGCCGCATCAGCCGCCGTCCTTGCGCTGGCATGGGACACATCGACGAGCATGTGGCTCGCGTTGAGCTTTTCCACCAGCGTGCGTCCGAGCCGGCTCATCCCGCCATCGTTCGGCTCGA
>DATCFA010000144.1:0-4985 GCA_036509805.1 Casimicrobiaceae bacterium | reverse complement strand
GACGAAACGGCAGCGGCCGATGCGTGACCGCGCTCTCGCGGCCGTCGTCGCTCGCCGGCGCGCCGACACCCAGCGTCACCACCGCGTCGGCGGCGCGCAGCCGTGCCACAGGCTCGCGCAGCGGGCCCGCCGGCAACAGCCGGCCGTTACCGAAGCCGCGCTCGCCGTCGATCATCACGATTTCGACATCACGCGCGAGCGCGTAGTGCTGCAGACCGTCGTCGCACAGCACCAGCGTGCATGCAGGATGTGCTGCGATGAGCACCGCAGCGGCGCGCGCACGGTCGCGGCCGACGACCACCGGGAAGCCGGAAGCGGCAAGCAGCAGCGCCTCGTCGCCGACCACCGCGGGATCGTCGCCTGCGTGCACCGCCGTCGGCGCGCGCGCGGTGCCGCCGTAGCCGCGGCTGACGATGCCGGGCAGCGCGCCGCGCAACGCCAGCGCGCGGGCAAGCGCGATGGTCGCCGGCGTCTTGCCGCCGCCGCCCACCGTCAGGTTGCCGATCACGATGACCGGGCGCGCCACCCGGCGGCAGCGCAGCACGCCCAGCGCGTACATGCGCCGGCGCAGCGCGACAGCGGCGCCGTACAGCCATGACAGTGGAACGAGTAGTGCGGTGACCGCGGTCAGCCGCGGCCGGTACCATGCATCGACGAGCCGCGCCGCCGCCGTCATCGTTTCACGGCGGGTCGGGTGCTCACTTGGCGGGCGCGCCAGCGCCTGCCGGCGACTGGGTTTCGAACGTGATGTGCACGAGCCCGGCCAGTCGCGCGGCCTCCATCACGTGGACCACCGACTGGTGCGTGGCGTTGGCGTCGGCGTTGATGATGACCACCGCGTCCTTGGCATCGCCCGCGGCACGGCGCAGCGTGTCGGCGAACGCCTCCGCGGTGGTGAACGTGAACACCGTCTTGTCGATTTGGTAATGGCCCTGCGCATCGACGGCGACGTCGACTTCCTTCGGGCGCTGCTTGACCGCATCGGCCTTCGCCTCGGGCAGCGTGATCTGCAATTCGGCGACGCGCTGGTAGGTGGTCGTCACCATCAGGAAGATGAGGATGACGAGCAGCACATCGATCAGCGGCACGAGATTGATCTCGGGCTCGTCGCGCACGCGTGCGCTGCGCAGGTTCATTGCCGGCGCTCCGTCAGCGGGAGGCGCTCACTTGCGGTCATTGTGCGCGAAATCGACGAGCTTGATCGCCTGCTGCTCCATTTCGACGACGAGGCCGTCGACCTTGCCGCGGAAATAGCGATAGAAGATCATGCTCGGGATGGCGACGATCAGGCCCATCGCCGTGTTGTACAGCGCGATGGAGATGCCATGCGCGAGCACGATCGGGTTGGAGCCGTTGGTGGTCTGCGAGCCGAAGATCTCGATCATGCCGATCACCGTGCCCAGCAGGCCCAGCAACGGCCCGATGGACGCGATGGTGCCGAGCGTCGGCAGGAAGCGCTCGAGGTCGTGCGTGACGATGCGCCCGACCTCTTCGATCGCCTCCTTCATCACCGGCCGCGGGCTCTTCACGTTGGCGAGTCCGGCGGCGAGGATGCGACCGAGCGGACCGCGCTGCGCGGTCCTCGAGAGCAGCTCGGGCGTTGCGCCGCGCTCGCGGTATTCGGCGAGCACCTTGTCGACCATGCCGGCGGGCGCTACGGCGCTCTGCCGCAGCGACCACAGCCGCTCGATGATCAGCGCGAGGGCGATGACCGACGCGATGATCAGCGGCCAGATGGGCCAACCGGCCGCTTCGATGAGGGACAGCACGATCGATCACTCCTTCGCGTATGACGCGCCGAATGTTAACCCATCCGCGGATGCGCGGTTGTAACGCCGCGAACCGTCACGCATTGAGCGCCGCCGCCAGCAGCGCGCCGGCGAGCACGATCGTCCAGCACAGGTGCAGCCAGATGAGGAATACCGGTAGTACGGCGAGCGCGCCGTAGATGAGCGCGTAGGTCGGCACATTCGTCACGTACCACGCGAAACCGTGCTTCATGACCTCGAACGCGATCGATGCCGTCACGCCGCCGACGATGGCGGGCGTCCAGCGCACCGGCCGCGCCGGCACGAGCTTGTAGACGAGCGCCAGCGCGGCCGCCGTCAGCACCACCGGCAGCGGCGCGACGATGAAGTCGCCGATCGTCGCCGTGCGTGGAATGATCGCGCGTGACTGCGACATGATCCACGTCGACAGCCAGATGCTGGCGCCGACCAGCACCGGACCGGCAGTGAGCCCGAGCAGGTAGATCGGCACGCGGTGCGCCAGCGGGCGCCGCTTGCTGACCCGGAAGATCACGTTGATTTCGCGCTCGATCATCGCGAACAGCAGGATGGCGGTCAGCGCGATCACCAGCAGCGACACACCGCGCAACTGCGACGCGCGGTTGGCGAATCCGACGATGTACGTGTGCACGATCGCCGATGCGCTGCCCGGCAGCATGTGTCGCAGCAGGAACTTCTCGAGCGCGTCGAGCCACACGTTGAAGATCGGGAAATGCGCGACCGTCGCCACCGCCACGCTGGCGAGTGGGACCAGCGCCACCAGCGTGGTGAACGACAACGCCGCCGAAGTGCGCGCCAAACCGAGGTCGCGCGCGCCCGTCGTCAGGTTGCGCATGAACGTGCGCATCGTCACGCGAACCTTGACGCCACCCACCACGTCGCCGCGGCGATGGCGGCCGACGCCGGGATGGTCAGCAGCCACGCCCACACGATTCGCCGCGCGATGCCCCAGCGCACGGCGGAGAGCTTGCGCGTCGCTCCGACGCCGATGATGGCGCCGGTGATCGTGTGCGTGGTCGACACCGGGATGCCGAGGTAGGTGGCGAGGAACAGCGTCGCCGCACCCGCGGTCTCCGCGCAGAACCCGCCCACCGGCTTCAGCTTGGTGATCTTCATGCCCATCGTCTTCACGATCCGCCAACCGCCGAACAACGTGCCCATCGCCATCGCCGCCTGGCAGCCGAGCACCACCCACAACGGTATGTCGGAGCCGGCGAAGTGCGGCGACAGCGACCCCGACGCGACGAGGATCAGCGCGATGATGCCCATTGTCTTCTGCGCGTCGTTGGCGCCGTGGCCCAGGCTGTACATCGCCGCCGACACGAGCTGCAGCCGGCGAAACCAGCGGTCGACGCGATGCGGTGGCTTGCGGAAGAACAGCCACGACACCGCGGTCATCAACAGCATCCCGATCACGAGACCAAGTGCGGGCGACAGCACGATCGCTGCGCTGATCTTGACGTATCCCACCACCACCAGCGCGCCGAACCCCGCCTTCGCCACGGCAGCGCCTCCCAGTCCGCCAATCAGCGCGTGCGACGACGACGACGGCAGGCCCACCCACCACGTGATCAGGTTCCAGGCGATCGCACCGGTCAGCGCGCCGATCAGCACGAACTGGTCGACGATGCGCGTGTCGACGATGCCGCGGCCGATCGTGTCGGCAACGGCCAAGCCGAAGATCAGGAACGCCGCGAAGTTGAAGAACGCCGCCCACAGGATCGCCCACTGCGGTCGCAGAACGCGCGTCGACACGACGGTCGCGATCGAGTTCGCGGCGTCGTGAAAGCCGTTCATGAAGTCGAATGCGAGCGCCAGCGCGATCAGGAACACCGCTACCGGCAGGCCGATCGGTGCAGCACTCATCGGCTGTCGCGAAGGCGCACGCGCTCACGCCGATTCAAGGACGATTCCCTCGATCAGATTGGCGACGTCCTCGCAGCGGTCGGTGATCTCCTCCAGCATCTGGAACACTTCCTTCTGTTTGATGACCTCGCGCGCGTCCTGCTCTTCGCGGAACAGCTTGGCGAGCGCTGCGCGAAACACCTGGTCGGCGTGACTTTCGAGGCGGTCGATTTCGCCGCAGATCGCGATGATGGCGTCGCTGTTGTCCATCGACGACAGCATCTGCACCGCGTCCTTGACGCGTACCGTGCAGTCGACGCAGATCGCGGCGAGCTGCCCGGCCTCGGCGCCGATGCGCCGCACGTCGTAGAGGAACAGGCATTCGGCGACATCCTCGGTGAGGTCCAGCACGTCGTCCATCGCCGTCACAAGCCCGTGGATCTGGTCGCGGTCGAACGGCGTGATGAACGTCTGGTGCAGCAGGTGCACGGTATCGCGGGTGATCTTGTCGGCCTGCTTTTCGCACTGGTGGATCAGCGCCGTGCGCGCTTCCAGCGTCGCCAGGTCGGCGAACACGCCGACGAGCTCGCGTGATGCGGTCACCGCCAGCGCCGCGTGCTGGTTGAAGAACTCGAAAAAGCGGCCTTCGCGCGGAAGTAGCGGCATGCCCGTCTTGGAAACAAGGCTTTCGGGCGCAAATTATGGCATGCGGCGCGTAAGCAACGGCGTCGCACGGACGACAGGCGGGAAAGCACGGTGCGACAATCCCGCGCGTTGCAACGGCCCATCACGAGGAGTCGACGATGAACGAATCCATCCCCGCCAGCGTCGAGCACGCAGTGCTCGGCGGCGGCTGTTTCTGGTGCCTCGAAGCGGTATTCCGCGACCTGGAAGGCGTCACGCACGTCGAATCAGGCTATGCGGGCGGGCGCGACGCCAATCCGTCGTACGACGATGTGTGCAGCGGCAGCACCGGGCACGCCGAGGTGGTGGACATCACGTTCGACCCGCAGAAGCTCGCGTATGCGGATCTCCTGCGCGTGTTCTTCACGATCCATGACCCGACCACGCGCGACCGCCAGGGCAACGACATCGGCAGCCAGTACCGTTCGGTGATCTTCGCGCAGTCGCCCGCGCAGAAAGCGGCTGCGGAAACGGTGATGGCCGAAGTCGCCGCGCAGAAGATCTGGCCGGCGCCGCTGGTCACCGAGCTCGCCGGCGCGGCGCCGTATTTCAGCGCCGAGCGCTATCACCAGGAATATTTCGCGCGCAACCCCAACCAGCCCTACTGCATGGCGGTGGTCGCGCCGAAGGTCGCCAAGTTCAGGAAGCAGTACGCCGAGCGCCTGCGCC
>DATCFA010000143.1:0-2654 GCA_036509805.1 Casimicrobiaceae bacterium | reverse complement strand
GGGATCAGCCGCTCGATCAGCGTGGTCTTGCCGCTGCCGGACCAGCCGGCGAAACCGAATACCCGCATGGCGATGAATGATGTATGCCGATGGTCGTCGTGCCGTCACGCGGGGAGAGCCCGTGAGTGCCGGAGCCGGCGCGTGCAGTCAGCGCGCGTACGCGCCCAGCACGACAGTGACGAGGCCGAGCGCCACGTTGGCCGCGACCAGCACGCGCACGCGGGCCATCGCAGCGCCGGCCGCGGCCCAGTCGGCAGCGGCTGCCGCCGCGCGCATCGCGCGAAACGGACGCACGAGCACGTATACGTAGAGCGCCAGCATCACGATGGCGAGGGCAATCATCGTGTGCACGCTGGCCGCGAGCCGGCCGATGCCGCCCGCCGCCTGCACAAGCCACGCGCCGCTGGCGAACATCAGGGCCGCGGCGGCGCCCGCCCAGGCGAGAAAACGCCCGAGCACGGCCACCAGCAGCGGCAGGCGCTGCGCGGGCGCCAACACGGCCACCGACGGCCGCAACGCGAAATTGGCGAAGAACATGCCGCCGACCCAGACGACCGCGCCCAGCAGGTGCAGCGCACGTGCCACTTCGATGTCCATTACTGTCCCTCGTCAAAACGCCATTGTAACGGCGCGGGAATGGCGCAATCTTGGGAATGGTCTTAAGCTTTCGAGGAAATCCCTTGGGAAACCGCGACATGGCGACGGCCATCGTGCCCGTCCCGCAGGATGCAATGCCCGGCGTCCTCGAGCGCATCATCACCGATGTGCCGCTGCCGCGCATGCACGTGCACGATGGCGTCGCGTCCACGGCCGCCGAAGTGATGCACAGTGCGGCGCGGCGCGCAGCACTCGTGTCCGGGTCGCTGGCGCTGCCGCCGGGCCCGCTCGGCATGGCGACGGTGATGCCCGACCTCTACCTGATCTGGAAAATCCAGCGGCAGATGGTCGCCGACCTCTTCGCGCTGCACGGGCGCAGCGCCGAATTGACGCGCACGCACATGCTTTATTGCCTGTTCCGCCACGCGGCGAGCCACGTCGTGCGCGACATCGCCGTGCGTGCCGGGCAGCGTTTCGTGATCCGTGAAATGACCGCCGGTGCGCTGCGCAGCGCGCTTGGCACGCTCGGCATGGTCGTCACCCGGCGCGCAGCGGGCAATGCGGCCGGGCGCTGGGTGCCGGCATTGGGCGCGGCGGCCGTTGCGTCCTACGCGTATTGGGACACGTTGCAAGTCGCCAGGACGGCACGCCGGCTGCTGGAGCCGCCGCCGGTGGACGACTGACCCGGGCGCGGCGCCATGTGCGGACGCTACGAACTGCACACGCACCCTGCGGCGCTCGCATTGGCGTTCGGGCTGCCGTTCCCGCCGGACATCCACCCGCGCTACAACATCGCACCGATGCAGAGCGTGCCGGTGATCCGCAACTCGGCCGACGGCGTGCGCGAGCTCGCGCAAATGCGCTGGGGACTTGTTCCCCGCTGGGCCAGGGATCCGGCGATCGGCGCGCGGATGATCAACGCGCGCGGCGAGACACTCGCCGAGAAGTCGGCGTACAGGAAGGCCTTCGAGCGCCATCGCTGCCTGATTCCCGCCGACGGCTTCTACGAATGGCAGACAATGGCAGGCGGACGCAAGCAGCCGATGCGCGTGACTCGCAGCGACGGCGCGCCCTTCGCGTTCGCGGGATTGAGCGAACGCTGGCTGTCCGCCGCGGGTGACGTCGTCGATTCCTGCACAATCGTCACCACCGCCGCCAATGCGCTGCTGCGCCCGCTGAGCGAGCGAATGCCGGTGATCGTGCCGCCCGGCGAATACGCGCGCTGGCTGGACAACAACGGCGAGGCGCCGCGCGATCTGGTCACCGCAATCGCAAGCGGCGCGCTGCGCGTGCATCCGGTGTCGACGCGCGTCAACGCGGTGCGCAACGACGACGCGAGCCTGATCGAGCCCGTCGACGTGACTAACGACGCAGCCGCCGAGCCCGCAGGCGACGACCTCGCCGAAGCCGGCGCCGAGCCGTTGCAGAAGGACCTGTTCTAGCTTTCCGCTACTGCGGCGCGCACATCCCGACGGCGTCGGGCCGTGGTCTTTGGCGACGTTCCTCTTCTAGCGCAACGAATCGTTGAACGCGGCAAGCGCATTCGCGCCCGGAACGAGCTCAGCGTCGCGCAACGCGTTGAGCGGCGTATGCGTGGTGCCGAGTGCTTCGTGCATGTCGCCATGGTCCGGGTCGACATACAGCAGGCCGGTGACCACTTCGCCGGCGGCGCGCCGCGACTCGAGGTACGTCATCGCATCGATCTTGTCACGCGGGTCGTAGTCGGCGGCGAGCTTGCGCAGCCGCAGCGTGCCGCCATCGTGCAGCAGCACTTCCTGCATGCCGCCCGGCGCAGGATCGGCGACGATCGGCGCGCGTTCCGTGATGAAGTCCAGCCTGTTGACCGCCTCGTTGTGCGCGCGCACGTAGTCGTAGCTCTTGGTCGACCCCGGATGGTTGTTGAAGGCCACGCACGGGCTTACGACATCGATGAATGCCGCGCCCTTGTGCTCGACGGCCGCCTTGATCAGCGGCACGAGCTGTCCCTTGTCGCCGGAGAACCCGCGCGCGACGAACGTGGCGCCCAACGTCAGCGCGAGCATCACCATGTCGATCGG
>DATCFA010000142.1:0-10744 GCA_036509805.1 Casimicrobiaceae bacterium | reverse complement strand
GCGCATCCTGATGACGGTGAAGCTGGCACAGGAGTTCGGCGCCACGACGGCGATTCTCGCGGGCGCCGACTCCGCGATCGAAGTCGTCGAGTACGCGCGCACGCACAACTGCTCGAAGCTGGTGGTGGGGCGCATTCGCGGCGCGTCGAAGTGGCCGTGGGTGCGCGGCACCGCGCACCGCATCGGCGAGCTCGCGCCGGACATCGACCTGATCGAAGTGGGGCGCGGCGCCGCGCAGCCGGCACCGGCGCACGACGCCGCGGCAGAGGATGTCGCCGATCCGCGCGCATCCGCCAAGCGGCTTCGATACCTGTGGGCGGCCGCCGTCTGCCTGGTCACGACGCTGGTGGCGGCGCCGCTGGCGGGATACTTCGACGCTGCGAACATCGTCATGCTGTACCTGCTTGCCGTGGTGCTGGTAGCGCTCAAGTGGGGTCGCGGTCCGGCCGTGCTGGCGGCGTTCGTCAGCGTGGCGACGTTCGATTTCTTCTTCGTCGCACCGCGATTCTCGCTGGCAGTGGGCGATTTCCAGTACCTGCTGACGTTCGCCGTGATGCTGACCGTCGCATTGATCATCGGCCAGATGACCGCGGGGCTGCGCTACCAGGCGCGCGTTGCGTTTTATCGCGAAGAGCGCGCGCGGGTCCTCTACGAATTCGCGCGCGACATGTCGAGCTTGCTGCTGACCGAAGATGTCGTCGAGTCGGCGAGCCGGATCATCGCGAACACGTTCCGCGCCAAAGTCGCCATACTGATCCCGGACAGCCAGGACCGGCTTCACGTTGTTGCCGGGCGCGACACTGGAATCCCGTTCGACGCCGGCGCCGCGCAGTGGGCGTTCGACAAATCGCTGCCTGCAGGCGCCGGCACGGATACACTCGCCGGCAACGAGTTCCTGTATTTGCCGTTGCGGGCCCCGATGCGCACGCGCGGCGTGCTGGTGCTGAAGCCCGTCAATGCGCGAATCCTGCTGGTGCCCGAACAGCGACGGCACCTGGACACTTTCGCGGCATTGACGGCGATCGCACTCGAGCGCGTGCACTACGTGGAAATTGCACAGCAGGCGTTGCTGCACATGGAGTCCGAGCGCTTGCGCAATTCGCTGTTGTCGGCGCTGTCGCACGACTTGCGCACGCCGCTGGCGGCGCTCGTCGGCCTGGCCGAGTCGCTGACGATCGCCAAACCGGCGCTATCCGGCACAGCGCTCGAGACCGCGAACGCAATCGCCGACGAGGCGCGCCGAATGGGAGCGTTGGTCAACAACCTGCTCGAAATGGCGCGCATCGAGAGCGGCGAGGTCAAGCTGCGCCGCCATTGGCACTCGGTCCAGGAAGTCGTGGGGAGCGCCCTCAAGTCCGCGCACGCAGCACTCGTCCACCATCGCGTAGACGTGCATGTACCGGGGGATCTGCCGCTCGTCGAATTCGATGCGACGCTGATCGAGCGCGTGCTCTACAACCTGATCGAGAATGCGACGAAGTACACGCCGCAGGGAACCGTCATCAAGATCTCCGCCGAGGTCATCGGCGAAAACCTCGCGGTAAGCGTCAGCGACGCGGGGCCCGGCATTCCCAAGGGTCAGGAGGAGTCGATCTTTGAAAAGTTCACGCGGGGCAGGAGCGAGTCGGCGACTCCGGGCGTGGGACTGGGCCTCGCGATCAGCCGCGCGATCATCGACGCGCATCATGGCAATATCCGCGCGCAGGGCAATGCCGAAGGGGGCGCCCGTTTCACGTTCATGCTTCCGTTGGGAACGCCACCCGAGACTCCGGACGAGCCTGCAATTGCGCGCTGAAGGGGCAAATTCGACTGCCCGTCTTCGGCCGGGTCGCATTGAGATTGAGCCGACGGAAGGACTGGCGTGAGCGAACCGGCACCCGTTGCGCTGTTGATCGAAGACGAGCGCCAGATCCGGCGATTCGTGCGCATCGCGCTCGAGACCGAGGGATGGCAAATCGTCGAGGCGGAGACGATCAGGCAAGGGCTCATCGACGCCGGCACACGCAAGCCCGACGTCGTCATTCTCGATCTCGGCCTGCCGGATGGCGACGGCATCACGTTCATTCGCGACTTTCGTGGCTGGTCGTCGGTTCCCATCATCGTGCTGTCGGCGCGAACCGGCGAAATGGACAAGATCGAGGCGCTCGACGCCGGCGCCGACGACTATCTGACCAAGCCGTTCGGCATCGGCGAATTGCTCGCGCGAGTGCGCGCGACGCGTCGGCGCAGCACAGGCGTCGCCAGCGAAGACGCCGCTCCTTTCCGCTTCGGCGACGTCGAGGTCGATCTCGCGCGACGTACGGTGCGCAAGGGCGATGCGGCGCTGCATCTCACGCCAATCGAGTTCCGGCTGCTCGCGCTGATGATCAACAACGCCGGTCGCGTGCTCACGCATCGCCAGATCCTGCGTGAAGTGTGGGGACCGGCGTACGTCGAGCACGAGCACTACGTGCGCGTGCACATGGGACATCTGCGCCAGAAGCTCGAGGCGGATCCGGCGCAGCCCGCTCATCTGGTGACCGAAACGGCAGTGGGCTACCGGCTGGTGGTGTAACGCTTCCTCATCCCCACTATCTCCCGCAAGCGGGAGAAGGAGCTCTGTCGCGCGCGAGCGGAAGCAGGAGCTTGTTCGGTGAGGATTCAGTGCAGCCGCTGGCGCGACTTGCGCGTGCTGTCCGGCATCACGCGGCGACCGCCGGCTCCTCGCGTCTCGACACCGCGGCGGCGCTCCTGCCAGAAACGGTAGATCAGCACGCTCGCCACGGAGAGTTCCTCGACGAGCGACGCACGGCGCTCCTTGTCGTCGATCCATTCGGCGAACTCGGGGTCATGATCGCCGAACGCCAGCGCCTCGACCGGAAACATCCAGTCGCGCGCATCGTGCGCGTCGTACAGCGGCTGCCACTCGTCTTCGCGCAGCTTGACGCCGGCGACATACCCTTCGCACCAGGCCGCGGCCTCGGCCGGCGCTTTTTCCTTCTGCGCGTGATCGTCCGCGTAGTACAGCAGCGGACGAAAACGCGTCGGCGATTCGGCAAGCGTGCGCTGGATGCCGACCATGTGGCGCAGCACCAGCGCCATGATGCGTTGCGCCTGCTCGTTGGACGTGTACGCCGGCGACGCACTCTTGCCGCCCTCGCTCCACACACCGGGCAGCCATTCGGACGGCTGGATGTCCTCGGGACCGCTGACGATCGACGTAAGGTAGCCGTCGAGCATTTCGAGGTCCATGCAATCCTGCGGAACCGAGTCGGAGGCCAGGAAGGACTCGAGTTCGTCGAGCTCGATATCGGACAGCGGTTCGTCCAGCGTGCGTGGGTCAGCCATGGTGTCGCCCGGCCTTGATCGAATGCAGGACCGGCAATTATCGCAGAATCGGGAATGCGCCTTCGACGGCGCTGAATCGCCGCGCGCCACGCGCAGGTTCAGCGCAGCGCACCGGCGGCGACGTGTGCGCTGGCAACACCCGCGCGTTCGAGCGTGCGCGCGACGCGCAACGCATGATCTTCACGCCAGGGGGCTGCGATGACCTGCACGCCCAGCGGCATCGCGGTGCCGCCGATCGGGACCGCAACCACCGGCACGCCGGCGAACGAGAACGCGTGCGCCAGCAATCCCAGGTGCGTACGCGGCGGATGATGGCGGCCGCGCAATTCGAATGTCGTCGCACCAAGTGGTGTCGCCGGCACCGGTGTGGCCGGCGCAAGGATCACGTCGACGCCGCCGAAAACGTCGTGCATCTGCGTACGAAACCACGCGCGAAAGCGCTGCGCGCGCAAGTACCACGCCACGGCCACCAACGCGCCGGCGAGAAAGCGATCGCGTGTCGCCGGGTCGAAGTCGCCGGCGCGCGCGCGCAGGTCGGCGAGGTGCAGCTCGGCGCCCTCGCTGGCGGTGATGATGATTCCCGCGGCACGCACTTCGTCGATCGCCGGCAGGCTCACGCGGCGGATGACGCCGAGCGCGCTCGCCGCGACAGCCAGCGCACCAAGCGCTGCATCGCCCGCATTGTCGGCGAAGTAGCCGTCGGCGACAGCGATGCGCAACGCGCCAAGTCCATCGTCGAGTGCGGGCGCCGCGGGCTCGACAGCGCGCTGCGCGCACGCCGCGTCGCGCGCATCGGGACCTTGCATCGCGTCGTACGCGGTGGCGAGGTCGGTGACCGAGCGCGCGAGCGGGCCGACGTGGTCGAGGCTGCCGGCAAACGGGTACGCGCCGCTGCGTGGCAGGCGGCCGTACGTGGGCTTGAGACCGTAGACGCCGCACAGCGCCGCGGGCACGCGGATCGAGCCGCTGGTGTCCGAGCCGAGCGTCAGCGGCAGCATTCCCGCGGCAAGTGCGGCCGCCGAGCCGCCGGACGATCCGCCGGCGACACACGTGACGTCGTGCGGATTGCGGACCGCGCCGTAGTGCGCGTTCTCGCTGACGAAACCGTACGCGTACTCCTCCATGTTGAGCGCGCCGACGAGCACCGCGCCGGCAGCGTGCAATCGCGCAACGACCGTCGCGTCGGCTGCGGCCGCCGGTCGCGTGGCCTCGATCGCAGCGCCGGCGAGTGTCGTCAGGCCGGCGACGTCGAAGAGGTTCTTGACGGCGAAGGGAACACCCGCGAGCGGCGGCAGCCGGGCGCCACGTGCGCGCAAGGCATCGATCGCGTCGGCATCGGACAGCGCGCGCTCGCGCGTGATGGCGGTGAACGCGTTGTAGCGCGCGTTGAGCATGTCGACCCGCGCGAGCGCGCACTGCGCGACTTCGCGCGCGCTGGCGCTTCCGTCGCGCACGCAGCCGGTGATCGCCGCCGCGTCGAGCGTCGCGAACGCCTGCGGGTTCACGGCTCGAAGCGCGGCGCGGGAAGCGGAGCGGCGTCGAGGTCGAAGCGCGCGAGGATGTCGTGCTGCTCGGCGATGCGCACGAGGTTGGCGAGCACACCGTCGCGTTGCGCGGCGTCGATCGCGAGGCCATTGGCGGCCGCCATCGCGTCGAGCAGGCGCTCGCAGTCGTCGCGCGTCATCCGCGCGTCCTGCGCATCGCGTGCGCGACGTTGAGCGCGAGCGCGAACACCAGCACCGCGCCGGCCTGGTGCAGCGCGGCGAGCGGGATCGGGACGACCAGCAGCAGCGTCGAGATGCCGAGCCCGATCTGCACGGCGAGCATCGCGACCAGCCAGCGGCTGCCGGTGCGCGCGCGCGCCGGCGTCGCCGGAAGCCTGTGCAGCGTCCACGCCAGCAGCGGCACTGCCACGGCCAGCGTGTAGGCGATCATCCGGTGGTCGAACTGCACGGTCGCGAGGTTCCAGAAGAAATTGCGCCACACCGGATCGATCGACAGCATTCCCGGCGGGATGAAATGCCCGTTCATCGACGGGAACGTGTTGTACGCGAAACCGGCACGCGTGCCGGCAACGAGGCCACCGCTCAGGATCATCGCGAATACGAGAGCCGCAACGGCGTAAGCGAATCGCCGCGGCGCGGCGGTGGCGACTTCGCGCTCGCTCGCGCGATCGAGCAGCGACATCGCCGTCCACTGCATCGCGCCGAGGATCAGTACCGCGAGCCCCAGGTGCGCTGTCAGGCGGAATTGCGACACGTGCGGATCATCGACGAGGCCGCTTTCCACCATGTACCAGCCGAGCGCGCCCTGCAGGGCGCCCAGCACGAAGATCGCCGCCAGCGGTTTCGCGTAGGTGTCCGGGACACGCCGGCGCGCGAGGAAATACAGGAACGGCACCAGGAACACGACGCCGATCGCGCGGCCGAGCAACCGGTGGAAGTATTCCCACCAGAAAATTCCCTTGAATTCGTGGAGCGTCATGCCGTGGTTCACGTCGCGGAATTCCGGCGTCAACTGGTACTTTCCGAACGCCTGTTGCCAATCGGCCGCCGACAACGGCGGCAGCGTGCCCACGATCGGCTGCCATTCGGTGATCGACAGGCCGGAATGCGTGAGCCGGGTGACGCCACCGATGACGACCATCGCATACACCAGCACGCAGCACGCGAAGAGCCACGCCGCCAGCGCGCGCGCGCTGGCCGGGTCGGCGGCGGCAGTCAGTGGTGGTGCGAACGAACGCGTGGCGGCGTGCATGGCTGTCGATTTTACCGCGTGGGCCGCGCGCGGCAGCGCTACAATTTGCCGGATGCGACGACGCGACGTGTTGACGATGGGCCTGGCGGGCGTGCTCCACGCCGGGCGCGTGCTGGCGATCACCGAGGGCAGGCCGGCGCCGCCGTTTTCGGCGTCGCTTTTCGACGGCAGCGCATTTTCGCTGGCGGCGCAACGCGGCAAGGTCGTTCTCCTCAACTTCTGGGCGACCTGGTGCGCGCCATGCCGCGCCGAAATGCCGGCGATCGACGCGTACTACCGGCAGCACCGCGCAGACGGTCTCGTCGTCGTCGCCGTCAGCATGGATCGTCCGTCCGACGAAGCGAAGGCGCGCACGGTGATGCGCGACTACGCGTTCGGCGCCGCGTTCGCGAAGGACGCCTCGTTCAAGGACTACGGCCGCGTGTGGCGCCTGCCGCTGACGTTCGTCATCGACCGCGACGGCGTGCTGCGCAAGGACGACTGGTACGAGGACCCGGGCATCACCGAGGCGGTACTCGACCGGACGCTGATGCCGCTATTGCAGCGCCACTGAAACTCCCGGTCGCGCCGTCACATCCCGAGGCTGACGCCGACTGAAATCGTGTAGCGCGGCTCGAGCTGCAAACCGTTGACGCGCTGGTAAACCGGCACCTGGAAGAACGCGTAGGCGCGCCAGTCCTGCGACAGGTGCGCGGTGATGCCTGGGCTCAGGTAGACCAGCGTGGCGCCGCTGTTGTCGATGTCGGCATTGGCACCCGACTCGCGTTCCTCGGAGCGAACGTTGAGCTGGATCTGCGGGACGACGTGCTCGAACGACATGTAGCGGAAGCCGGCGTTGACGTTGACACCCGCGCCCGGCTTGAAGCCGTCGCGCGTATTGAGCGGCACCTGCAGCAGTGTTTCGGCGAAATAGTCCCAGTCGCGGCTCAGCGAGCCGAAGTTGTACGCGCCGAGCAACAGGTCGGTGGTGCCCGTGCCCGGTTGCAAGCCGCGGTCGACCGGCTCCCCCGCCTGCGGCCCCGCGTAGAACGTTTCGTCGAACGGCCCGGTGGCGAACTTGAGGCCGGCCTGCACGCCGATGCTGTGGTCGTCGGTCAGTCCGGTATAGCGGCCGACGACGCGCACGTCGCCGATCGACTTCGAATGCGATGTCGAGACTTCGCTGTCGCCGGGTGCGATCGTCGTGTGGTAGCGGTCGAACCACGGCACCTGCACGTTGACGCCGAAACTGCCGGACGTGTAGTCGAGGTCGGCCGTGTAATTGCGGTTGATCGTCGTCTGCTGGATCTCGCGGTCGTTGGGTATCGACAGGTCCGCGCGGTTGACGTCGTGCGAGCCGGCGCGCAGGTCGTCCTGGTTGAAGTAGTCGAAGCGCAGGTCGAACATGAACCCGTTGTCCATGCCCTCTCCCTGTGCGCCCCAGTTGGAGCTCAGCGTGCAGCCGCAGCTCGAGCACGCCTGCACGCCCGGTGCGGCGGCGAGTGCGGCCAGCGCGGCAACCGCCGGGGCAAGCGTTCGCAGCGCGTGCATCGACAGCCTGTGCATCGCCAAGTCAGTGCATCCCCGCGGCGCCGGCGTTCATCGACCGCACGGCGACTTCGACGTCGATCGCGCCGGCGTGCGCGAAGCGCAGCGTCAAGGGTATGCGCGTGCCTTCGACGAGCGGCTTTTTGAGACCTACCAGCATCAGGTGATGGCCGTCCGGATTCAGCGCGACCTCCTTGCCCGGCGGAATGTCGAGACTCGCGACCTCGCGCATCCGCATCACGTTGCCGTCCATCGACATCGTGTGGATCTGCACGCTGCCGGCGACCGGCGTCGATGCGCCGACCAGCGTGTCGTCTGCGGGTCCGCTGTTGCCGATCGTCATGTAGGCGCCGCCGATGTCGGCGCCAGGCGGCGTCGCGCGCGCATACGGGCGGTCGATGGAGAGTGCGGCAAGCGTGTAGTCGTGCGCGGCGGCGGGCAGCGTGCATGCGCACGCGGCGGCGGCCAGCGCGACGATCAATGCGTGTTTCATCGATGCTCCTCGAAGTCGAAAGGCGAAGCGCGCCAATTCGAAAGTCGAGGATCGGCGCGTCAGGCAGGCGTGAGCTCGATTCGCGGCGGAGCGCGCGCGTTGGCGCGCGAACGCAATGGTGTCGACAGCGCGAACGCAACCGCGTTGTCCGCCGCTGCAACGGCACGCAGCAGCGGCGCCTGCAAGGGTGTCGAGACAGGCGGCGCGAGCGGGCTCGCATGCGCGCACAGCGCACAGTGCGCGAGATGCCGGTGGTGTCCGCTCGGCGCGCCGCCACCACCGTCGTGGCGCGCGGCATGCGCGGCCGAGCAAAGGTCGTTCGCGCCGGGAATGCCCGGCGCGCGCGCGTAGGCAGCCAGCGGCAGCGTCAGCTGCAGCAGCACGGCGGCAATGGCGACCATTTGCCTCGCGAGAGTCATCCGTCGATTCTACGCGCCCGGATGCGCACGACTAAAGGCGTTGCCCGTGCTCCCGCGTGGCGTGGAACAGCACCTTCGGCCAGCGCTCCATCGTCACCTGCAGGTTGTACTTGTTGGTGGCGAGGAACACCGCGTTGCCGTCGACGTCGGTGGCCAGCGCGGCGGCCTGTTCGCGCTCGAAATCGCGGCGCGTCGCCGCGTCCGGGAACACCAGCCAGCGCGCGGTGGTGACGTTGGCGCTGTCGTAGAGCGCATCGACGCCGTATTCGCGTGCGAGACGATCGGCGACCACTTCGAACTGAAGCTGGCCGACGGCGCCGAGCAGCAGCGTGTTGCCGGACGTCGTCGCGAATACCTGGATCGCGCCTTCCTCGCCGAGTTGCTGCAAGCCCTTCGCCAGCGGTTTCGACTTGAACGGATCGCGCGGCCTCGCGATGCGGAACATTTCAGGTGCGAAATAGGGAATGCCCTTGAACGTCAGCGGCTCGCCTTCGGACAACGTGTCGCCGATGTGCAGTTGGCCGTGGTTGTGAATGCCGATGATGTCGCCCGCGACGGCGTCGGTGCTGGCGACGCGCTCGTTGGCCATGAACGTCAGTGCGTTGGCCAGCTTCATCTCGCGGTCTTCGCGCACGTGGCGCAGCTTCATCCCCGGCTGGTAGCGACCGGAGCAGACGCGGAAGAACGCGATGCGGTCGCGGTGGCGAGGGTCCATGTTCGCCTGGATCTTGAACACGAAGCCGGTGAACGGCGCTTCGGCCGGTTGCACGTCGCGCGTGCCGCCGTCGCGCGGCTGCGGCGGCGGCGCCCAGTCGACCAGCGCGCGCAATATCTCCTGTACTCCGAAATTGTTGATGCCGGAGCCGAAGAAAACCGGCGTCTGGCGGCCGGCGAGGAAGCGCTCGAGCGAGAACGGCGCGCTGGCGGCGCGCAACAGATCGACGTCGCGGCGCAGCGCGGCGACTTCGCCGGGGAAAAGCTCGTCGAGGCGCGGATTGTCGATGCCCTCGATCAGCTCGCTGTCGTCCAACACGCGTTCTGCGCCCGGCGAAAAACGCAGCAGGCGGTCGTTCTGCAACTGGTAGACGCCGCGGAACGCCTTGCCCATGCCGAGCGGCCAGCTGACCGGCGCGCAGTCGATCGCCAGCACTTCCTCGATCTCCTGCAACAGCTCGAGCGGCTCGCGTACCTCGCGATCCATCTTGTTGACGAACGTGATGATCGGCGTGTCGCGCAGCCGGCACACTTCGAGCAGCTTGATCGTCTGCGCTTCGACGCCCTTGGCGGCATCGATGACCATCACCGCCGCATCGACAGCGGTGAGCACGCGGTAGGTGTCCTCGGAAAAATCCTGGTGGCCCGGTGTGTCGAGCAGGTTGATCGTGTGCTCGTCGTAGTCGAACTGCATCACCGAGCTCGTCACCGAAATCCCGCGCTGCTTCTCGACTTCCATCCAGTCGGACGTCGCGTGGCGCGCGCTCTTGCGCGCCTTCACCGTTCCGGCCATCTGGATCGCGCCGCCGAACAGCAGCAGCTTCTCCGTCAGCGTCGTCTTGCCCGCGTCGGGGTGGGAAATGATCGCGAACGTGCGCCTGCGGGCGACGTCGCGAACGAGGTCGGGAGGAAAATTCATCGTTGTCGGCCAGTGCACGCGCCGTCGCAGCGCGCTGCGGAATGCAAAAAGCCGCCGGCCATGCAAGGGGCGCGGGCGGCTTGTCGAACCGCGCGGATTATAGCAGCGCGGGCAAGTTTGCCCGCATGGGCAGCGCGGGCCGGTTCGCCCGCGCGGCGGCGCCGTACACTATGCAGCGTGCCTCCCGCGCGCAGCGCCTCCTTCGCGGGCGGCGTGGTGCCCACCCCATGAGCGAACGCAGCCGCCTGATCGCGCATCTCGACATGGATGCGTTCTACGCATCGGTCGAGTTGCTGCGCTACCCGGAGCTGCGCGGCACGCCGGTGGTGATCGGCGGCGGGAGCCGCCATCAGCCGCAAACGAGCGTCGATCCGGCGACGGGCGCCACGTCGCACAGGTTTTCGACGCTGCGCAGGTATCGCGGTCGCGGCGTGGTGACCACGGCCACCTACGAGGCGCGCGCGCTGGGGCTGCATTCGGCGCAGGGGATGATGAAGGCCGCGGTGCTCGCGCCCGACGCGGTCATCCTGCCGGTGGACTTCGATGAATACCGCCGCTATTCGCTGCTATTCAAGCAGGTGATCGCCC
>DATCFA010000141.1:0-4150 GCA_036509805.1 Casimicrobiaceae bacterium | reverse complement strand
GCAGCGATCACCGGCTTCGCGCACCGTTCGGGCGCGGCGATGTTCCATGCGAGTTGCGAAACCTGCTCGGGAGATGCCGCCAGGAATCCGGCAATGTCGCCGCCGCTGGAAAAATGCTCGCCTGTACTGCGCAACACGATGATGCGCACGCGCTCGTCCGCGTCGAGTGCCTCGAACGCGGCGCGCAGCTGGTCACGCTCGCGCATGCTGACGACGTTGAGCGGCGGCCGTTCGAGAATGATGTCGGCGCGCTCGCGCGCGGAATCGACGAGGATGCGAAATCCGTCGGGCTCGTCCAGCAATCCCTGCGCCGGGTGTCTCAATTCATTCACGAACTTCTCCGATGTTTGGTTGCTGGTTTGCCGCGACGCCTGACGAACACTTCAGTCTTTGTCGAACTCGCCGGCGACGAGCTTGCGACGCATGATCTTGCCCACTGGCGACTTCGGAATCTCGCGCACGAAAACGTATTCGCGCGGCCGCTTGTAGTTCGCGAGACTCGAGCCGCGGCAGTGCACGTCGAGTGCGTCGGCGTCGATCGGCAGCTTGCGCTTGACGAATGCCACCACACGCTGGCCCCAGCGCTCGTCGGGCAATCCCGCCACCGCGACCTCGTCCACGCCCGCATGCAGCGAAAGCACCGACTCGATGTCGACGGGCGAGATGTTTTCACCACCGCTGATGATCATGTCGTCGACACGCCCGGTGACGAAGAGATCGCCGTCGGCGTCGAAATAGCCGGTATCGCCCGAAAAATACCAACCGCCGCGCAGGCCCCGCGCATCCGCGTCGGGCCGCTGCCAGTAACCGTCAAAGGCCTCGTCACTGCGGATGTCGGCAATGACCTGCCCCTCCTCCCCAACCGCCGCGAGGTGCAGCGGTGATTCGGCGCCGAGCTTTGCCACGCGAATGCGCTGGTTGATGCCGGCCTTGCCGGCGCTGCCCGGCTTGTCGACCGCTTTCTGGTCCACGGTAAAGGTGTAGATTTCCGACGAACCGTAATGATTGACGAATAGCGCGGGACGAAAAGCGTCGTTGACGCGCCGGAGCAGCGCTGCCGGCATCGGTGCGCCGGCGAAGCCCAGCTTCTGCGCGGAGGAGACGTCGGTCCCCGCAAAATCCGGATGCGACAACAGGTCGTGATAAAGCGTTGGCACCAGGTAAAGGTTGGTGACGCGCTCGGACTCGATGATCGCGAGCGCACGCGCCGCGTCGAAGCGCGCCAGGCAGGCGAAGCAGCCGTCGACCAGCGCCATCGCCAGAAGCGAGCGAACCCCCATCGTGTGATAAAGCGGCATGACGCCTAGCGTCACTTCGCCGGGCGCATAGAAGTTCTGCGCGACATGCGCCACTGCCGCGGCGCGCTCCTGCCGGTGCCTGCGCGGCACGCCTTTCGGCCGTCCGGTGGTACCGGACGTGTAAAGCATGACCGACATGTCGTCGGCCTCCGCGACCGGCCCGTCACGATGGCGGTCCGCCGCGAGCAGGTTCCCGAACGGATGAGCGCCAGTGTCGGGGGGCGCTTCGCCCACGACGATGCGCAACAGTTGGCTCGCCTTTCTCGCCTCGCGCACGGCGGCAGCAGTCACCCCCTCATAGGCAATCGCGCGCGCATCGGCGTCACTCGCGCAATAGTCGATTTCATCGCCAGTCGCACGCCAGTTGAGCGGTGTGATCACGATTCCCAGCAACTGGCAGGCCCAGTGCAGCGTCGCTGCCTCCCAGCGGTTCTGCAGCACCGTGGCGAGGTGATCCCCGCGGCGCAGCCCCTTGGCACCCAGACCGCCCGCCACGCGTTCGATCTTGTCGAGCCACTGCGCGTAGCTCAGGCGCAGCGATCCGTCGACGATGGCGAGCGAATCCGGGTTGCGCTCGACGCTCGCGAGCAAACTGCGGCCGAGGTCAAACATTGCCAATCTCCTTTTGTCTGTCACGCTCACGCGCGGCCGCGACCTCGCGTATCGCGAACACGATCGGCGTGTAACCGGTGCACCGGCAAAGATGCCCCGAAAGCATTTCACGCACCTGTTGCTCCGAGGGAGCCGCCTCGCGTGCGAGGAAATCGGCGGCCGACATCAGGATTCCGGCGGTGCAAAAGCCGCACTGCAATGCGTGGTGCCTGCGAAACGCCGCCTGCAAATCATCCAAGGCATCGCCCTTCGCGAGACCTTCGATGGTGTCGACGTGACGGCCTTCGACCTGTACCGCCAGTGTCAGGCACGAGCGCACGGCGCTGCCATCGAGGCGTACCGTGCAGGCGCCGCATACGCCATGCTCACAGCCGACGTGCGTCCCGGTTGCGCCGAGTGTCTCGCGCAGGAAGTCCGACAACAGCGTGCGCGGTTCGGCCCATCCCGTGCGCGACAAGCCATTCAGCGTCAACGAGACGCCATGGCGGGTGTTCGCGTCGTAGCGCTTCATTGCTGCGCCTGCCGCAGGACCTGGCCGCCGAGCACCCGCACCAGATGGCGACGGTACTGCGCGGTCGCATGCGCGTCGTCCTCGGCGCCGAGCGCCCATGCGAAATCGTTCAATGCGTCCGCCAACGCAACGCCATCGAGGCGTGGCCAGCGGCGCACGACGGGACGGTCGGCGACACCCCCCACCGCCAGCAGCAACGCGTCCGCGCTCGCCACCGCGGCGAGCGCAACCAGCGCGAAATCGCCCTGGCGCGATGCGACTTCGCGAAACGCGTAACCGGCGTTCGCCGCACGCAACGGCAGGCGGATCTCGACGATCATTTCATCTGCGGCACATGCGGTCTGCAGCATGCCGCGAAAATAGTCGTCGGGCAAAAGCCTGCGACGTGCCGACGCCGATGCGAGCACGACTTCGCCGCCGAGCGCAGCCAGCACCAGCGGCAATTCAGCGCTCGGGTCGGCGTGGGCAATCGAGCCGCACACCGTGCCCTTGTTCTTGACCTGGAAATGCGAGATCGAGGGAAGCGCAAGTGCTGCGAGCGGTACGTGCTCGCCCAGCGACGGATACGCCTCGAGCGCGGACTGCGTCGCGGCCGCACCGATCGCGAGCCGATCGCCGTCGATCCGGATGTAGTCGAGCGCCTTCATCCGCGAGATGTCGACCAGCACTTTCGGCTGCGCGAGGCGCATGTTCAGCATCGCGAGCAGCGATTGGCCGCCAGCGAGGATGCGTGCGTCACTGCCGTATTGCGCCAGCAATGCCTGCGCCTCGGCGGGCGTGTCGGGCAGGACATAGTCGAAGCACGCAGGTTTCATTGTGCGATTCCGAGCCACGCGCACAGGCGTCGCCACCCGCTTCGCCTGGCAGCCGTTGGCGGCGCCGCCGGCGTTGTTGATGCTGCCGGCGTTGGCGACTCCGCCGGCGTTGGCGATGCTGCGAGCCGGCCCAGTCGCGCGAACAGTTGCTGCAACACGATCCTGGACGCGCCCTCCAGCATTCGCCCTCCAACCGCCGCCAGCTTGCCGTTCACCGTCGAGGTATACGCATAGTCGAGGCGCGTTCCCGTCGCGATCCGCGCGAGCTTCACGCTCCCTCGTCCTTCGGCGGCGCCGAGCGATCCGACACCGCGTCCGGCGAGCGTGAGCGAATGCGGTGGATCGAGGTCCGACAGCGCGATCTCGGCATCGAATCGCGCTTTCACGAGGCCGATACCCAATGTGACATCGGCGCGGTAGCGATGCTCGCCCGCCGAAGTGAGCTTGCTGCATCCGGGAATGACCTGCGCCAGCGCCGCGGGATCGAGCAGGACACGAAACACCGCTTCAGGCGTTGCGGCGATCTCGATGCTGCCCGACGCAGAGAGCCCTGGCGCCTCGGCCGGCGATAGCGGAGCGGGTGCCTGCACGGCGGGATGCGACGGTGGCGGGTCCGCCAGGCCGATCAGCGCGAGGATTTTCGGAGGCGTGAGCGGCAGCTCGATTCTCCGGGTATCGGCGACATCGGCCAATGCGTCGGCCACCGCATTGGCGATGCACACGGGAGTCGACATGTTGTTGCCTTCGCCGAGACCCTTCGCGCCCAGCGGAGTGAAAGGCGACAGCGTCTCCATGTGGAGGATTTGCGGTTCCGCAATCTCACAGGCTGTCGGCACCAGGTAGTCGACGAACGTGCCGGACAGAAAGCTGCCGTCGGCGCCGTAACGAAATTCTTCGTAGAGCGCCGCGCCGAC
>DATCFA010000140.1:0-2133 GCA_036509805.1 Casimicrobiaceae bacterium | reverse complement strand
CTACCCGCCCGAGCTTCCGGTCGCGCAGCGCGCCGACGACATCGCGGCGGCGATTCGCGCGCATCCGGTCGTCATCGTCAGCGGCGAGACGGGTTCCGGCAAGACGACGCAACTGCCGAAGATCTGCCTCGCCGCCGGCCGCGGCGAGCGCGGCCTGATCGGTCACACGCAGCCGCGGCGGATTGCCGCGCGCGCGGTGGCCGAGCGCATCGCCAGCGAGCTTGGCGGGCAGGTGGGCGGCGACGTCGGCTACAAGGTGCGCTTCACCGATCACACCAGCGCGGATGCGTACGTCAAGCTGATGACCGACGGCATCCTGCTCGCGGAAACGCAGGCCGATCGTTCATTGTCGCGCTACGACACGATCATCGTCGACGAGGCACACGAGCGCAGCCTCAACATCGACTTCCTGCTGGGCTACCTGAAGACGCTGATGGGTGCGCGTCCCGACCTCAAGCTGATCATCACGTCGGCGACGCTCGATGCCGCGCGCTTCGCCGGGCATTTCGCCAACGCAGGCGCGCCGGCGCCGGTGATCGAAGTGTCGGGCCGCATGTACCCGGTGGAGGTCCGCTTTCGCAGTACCGCCGACGCTGACGGGGCCGGTGAGGCCGACGACGAGGAAGACCTCGAGACGGCGATCGCCGATGCTGCGCAGACGCTGTGGCGCGAGGGTCCCGGCGACATCCTCGCGTTCCTGCCCGGCGAGCGCGAGATCCGCGAGACCGCCGATTTGCTGCGCCGCGCGCTGGCGAAGCGGCCGTACGCGAACGCCGTCGAAGTGCTGCCGCTGTACGCGCGACTGTCCGTCGCCGAGCAGCGGCGCGTGTTCGCGCCATCGCACGGCCGTCGCATCGTTCTCGCGACGAACGTTGCCGAGACGTCGCTGACGGTACCCGGCATCCGTTACGTGATCGACAGCGGGCTCGCGCGGATCAAGCGCTACTCACTGCGCAACAAGACCACACTTTTGCAGATCGAGAAGATTTCGCAGGCGTCGGCCAACCAGCGCGCCGGCCGCTGCGGCCGCGTGCAGGACGGCATCTGCGTGCGACTGTACGACGAAGACGATTTCGCCGCGCGGCCGGCGTACACCGAGCCGGAGATCCTGCGCAGCTCGCTGGCGTCGGTGATCCTGCGCGCAGCGGCGCTGGACTTGGGCGCGGTCGACGCGTTTCCGTTCGTCGAGGCGCCCGGACCGCGCGCGATCACCGACGGCTACCAGTTGCTGCAGGAGCTCGGCGCCGTCGACGACGCACGCGCGCTGACTCCCCTGGGCCGCGAGCTCGCGCGGCTGCCGCTCGACCCGCGGATCGGGCGCATCCTGTTCGCGGCGCGCGACAGCGGCTGCGTTGCCGAGGCGCTGGTGATTGCGAGCGCGCTGGCGGTACCCGATCCGCGCGAGCGCCCGCACGACAAGCGCCAGGCTGCCGACCAGGCGCACCTGCGCTTTCGCGACGAGCGCAGCGACTTCCTGTCGGTGATCGCGCTGTGGGAATTCTTCGGCGACCTTGGCAACGAGGGGCTTCCGCACCGCCGTCGCGTCGACGCGTGCCGCGCGCAGTACGTGTCGTATCTGCGCCTCATCGAATGGCGCGAAGTGCATGCGCAGCTCGCAGCACAACTGAAGGAGGCGGGATGGACGTGGGACGAAACGCTGCCGGCGTCGATCGACGCACGGCGCAATGCCGACATCCACCGCGCGCTGCTCGCCGGACTGCTTTCCAACATCGGCTTTCGCGGCGAGGAGGGTGACGGCTACGCGGGCGCGCGTGGAATCCGTTTCGTGCTGCATCCGTCGTCGGCGCTCGCCAAGTCACGGCCGAGGTGGGTGCTCGCCGCCGAACTGACGGAGACCACGCGCCTGTATGCGCGCTGCGCGGCGAAGGTCGATCCGGAATGGATCGAGGCGGTTGCCGGCGAGCGCGTGACGCGCGAGCACTTCGAGCCGCACTGGGACGTGAAGCGCGGCGAGGTACTGGCGAGCGAGCGCGTGCAGCTCTACGGCCTCACGCTGGTCGCGCGGCGGCCGGTGGGCTTCGCGGCGTTCGATCCCGCCGGCGCGCACGACGTGTTCATCCGCGAGGCACTGGTCGGCGATGCGCTCGGCATCGATGCGCCGTTTCTCGCGCA
>DATCFA010000139.1:0-8574 GCA_036509805.1 Casimicrobiaceae bacterium | reverse complement strand
TGGCGCGGTCGTCCCAGATCCGCAGCCGCACGGCGTCGGCGGCGAACGGCTGGCGGATGAAGCTGTCGGCTGCGGCACCGTCGTAGACGCCGCCCTGCAGCACGAGGCTGCGCTTCGAGTCGTCGGACAACGATGCGTAGTAGGCGGGGCGCGCCGAGCACAGGTAGCGCTTGGCGTCGACGTGCAACTGGATGGGAATCAGCACATCGTCGCCGAACAATCCTCGCAGGAACGGCAGTGCCGCGTATTGATGCACGTCGTCGACGCCGCGCAGTGTCGGCGTGTCGCCCTGGTCATTGAGCATGTGGCCGAGATCATGCAGCAGCGACGCGGTGACGAGCGATGCCGCCGCACCGGCGGATTCGGCGAGTACCGCCGACTGCAGCGCATGCTCGAGCTGCGAGACCGGTTCGCCGTCGTAGCCGCGCGCGCCCTTGGCGTCGAAGATCTGCTGCAAGTCGTCGAAGGCGAGGGCCATCGCGGGCGTCAGGCGGTGCGCGGCCGACCTTCGTGCCAGGCCTTGTCGTCCGCGGGCGGCGCAATGGCGGCGGTGGCGGTCGCGGCCAGCGTCGCCTCGCTGGACTTGAGCCGCGTGTGCGCCAGCACGCCCGCCTGCTCGAGGATCGGATACGCCACCGAGCAGATCAGCGAGTTGATGCGCTTCAGCTCGGAAATGAGGTCGAGGTGCAGCGACGAGGTCTCGATGCTCTGCAGCGTGTTGCCGGCAAGCCGTGACAGGTGTGAGTCGGCGTATGCGCGCTCGAGGTCGCGGAACAGCACCTTTTGCGCGAGGAGCTCCTGTGCGCTCTTCAGGTCGCCGTTGAGGAACACACTCATCGCGAGGCGCAGGTTGGCGGTCAGTCGCGCGTGCAGGTCGCAGATCTCGGTCATGCCCGCGTCGGAGAAGTTGCGCCCCTTGTCGATTTTCTTTTCCTCGATCTCCACCAGCACGCGGTCGATGATGTCGCCGACCTGCTCCATGTTGATCGTGAACGACACGATGTCGGTCCAGCGACGCCCCTCGTTCGGGTCGAGCGCCGCGCGCGAGATCTGCGTCAGATACAGCTTGACCGCCGTGTACAGCTCGTCGACGACGTCATCGAGCTTGCGCAGCCGGGTGGCCAGCGTGCGGTCGTTGGTGCGCAACACCGTGAGCAACCCCTGCAGCATGTCGTCGATGACATCGCTGATGCGCAGCGCCTCGCGCGCCGCGCAGCCGATGGCCAGCGCAGGCGTCGCCAGCGCCGACACGTCGAGATGACGCGGTTTCGCCGGGTCTTCGCTGGCCGGGCGCGTGGGCAGCAGGCGCTCGGCGATGCGCGCGATCGCCTGCGTGGCGCCGAGAAAGACGATGGCGATCGCCACGTTGAAAATCAGGTGGAACGTGACGACCTCGGCGCTTTCGTTCAAGCCCAGCCCGCTGATCATCGGTTCGCCGAAGCGCAGCAGCGGAATGGCGGCGACGCAGCCGATCAGCTTGAACAGGAAGTTGCCGAGCGTCACGCGCCGCGCTTCCGGCGCCGAGCGCCCCGTCGACAGCATGCCGAGGAGGCCGCTACCGAGGTTGGCGCCGAGCACCAGCGGCATCGCCACGCCCAGCGCAATCACGTGCAGGCCCGCGAGCGTCGCCACCAGCAGCACGACGGCGAGGCTCGAGAAGCACAGCACGGTGACGAACGTGCCGACCAGCATGTCGAGCAGGATGTCGCCGGTGAGCGAGGCGAAGATCACGCGCATCCCCGCTGCCTGTGTCAGCGGCCGTGCGCTGACGCCGATCCACTGCAGCGCGAACAGGATGAGCCCGAGGCCGATGAGGATGCGTCCGAAGCGGCCGACGTTGGTCTCCTGGCGCGACAGGAACAGCACGACACCGGAGAAGATCAGCAGCGGGGAGAGCCAGGTCAGGTCGAGCGACAGGAACATCGTCACCAGCGCGGTGCCGACGTCGGCGCCGAGCATCACGGCGAGCGCGGGTGCCGTCGAGATCAAGCCCTGGCCCGCGAATGCGGCGACGATCAGCGCGGTGGCGGTGCTGCTCTGGATCAGTGCGGTGACGCCGAGCCCCGCGAAAAACGCGCTCGCGCGGCGCGACACCGCGCGCCGCAGCAGGCGCCGCAGGTCGCCGCCGTAGAGGCGCAGGATGGCGACGCGGACGAGATGCGTCCCCCATACGAGAAGCGCGACACCCGCCAGCAGGTTGAGCAGGATCTGCAAGGTCAGCGCGTGCCTGTCACCACGGCAGCGAGTACGTCTTGATCGTCGTGAAGCTCTTCATCGCTTCCTGCACGCCTTCCTTGTAGCCCAGGCCCGAATCCTTGATGCCGCCGAACGGGGTGAGCTCCAGCCGGTAGCCCGGCACTTCGCGCACATTGACGGTGCCGACTTCGAGCTCGGCGATGAAGCGCGTGATGTAGTCGAGGCGATTGGTGCACACCGCCGACGACAGGCCGTACGCAGTGCCGTTGGAGATGCGAATCGCCTCGTCGATGTCGCGAAAGCGGATGACCGGCGACACCGGGCCGAACGTCTCGGTGCGCACGACGTCCATCTGCGGATCGACGTGGTCGAGCACCGTGGGCGAATACAACGCGCCGTCGCGCAGGTTGCCGACGAGCAGCTTCGCGCCACCGGCCACCGCCGCATTCACCTTCGCCTCGAAGCCGCGCGCCGCCGCCTCGTCGATCACCGTGCCCATGTCGAGGCTCGCGTTCATCGGGTCGCCGTAGGTCCACGCGCGTGTGCGCGTGCAAAGGCGCTCGACGAAATCGTCGGCGACCTTTTCGTGCACGAGCATCCGCTTGACCGCCGTGCAGCGCTGCCCGGAATTCTTGTACGAACCGGCTGTGGCGAGCGACGCTGCCTCGTCGAGGTCGGCGTCTTCCATTACGATGATCGGGTCGTTGCCGCCCAGCTCGAGCACCTGCCGCTTGTAGACGGCCTTGGCGGCGATGTACTTGCCGATGGGCACGCCGCCGGTGAAGGAGACGAGCTCGACGTCCGGATGCGTGAGGAGCTCGTCGGCGATCTCGCGCGGATCGCCGGTGACCACCGACAGCATCGGCGGCGGCAGGCCGGCTTCGTAGAGCACGTCGGCGAGCAGCAGCGCGGACAGCGGCGTCTTCTCGGTCGGCTTGACGACCATCCGGTTATTGGTCGCCACCGACGGCGCGATCTTGTGCGCGACCTGGTTGAGCGGATGGTTGAACGGCGTGATCGCCGTGATGACGCCGCGCAGTGGATCGCGCAGCGTGTAGACCTTGCGCGACTTGCCGTGCGGCGTCAGGTCGCACGAGAACACCTGGCCGTCGTCGTTGAGCGCCGCATTGCCGGCGAACGTGAACACGTCGCACGCGCGGCCGACTTCGTACAGCGAATCCTTCTTGCCGATGCCGCATTCGGCGGTGATCAGGTCGGACATCGCGTCGGCACGCTCGCGCAGGATCTCGGCGGCGCGATACAGGATCCGGTAGCGCTCGTAGCGCGTCAGCTTCGGCCGATACGCGCGACCGGCGGCGATCGCACGACGGATGTCGTCGATCGTGCCTTTCGGCACGGTGCCGACGCGGCCGCCGGTGAAAGGGTTCATTACGTCGAGCGTGCGCGTGCCGCCGACGCGCTCGCCGGCGATGCGCATCGGTTCGTTACGACAATCGGTTGCGTTCATGGTGTCTATTGTAGGACGTTGTGGACGGCGGCGGGCTTGCCCGCGCCGATGAAGTTGCGTCCGCGCACGCCATCAAGCGCGGTGTCGACCATCTGCGTCGCTTCGGCGGCATCGACGCCGTAGGACTCGAAGCGCGTGCTGACGCCCAGCCGCTCGAGAAAGTCCGCGAGCGCGGCAGGTGCTGCGGCGAGATCGTCACCGAAAATCTGCGCCAGCACATGGTCACGAACGGCATCGATGCCGGTTGCGCGCGCGAGCACCATCGGCAGCGTGAACGAGCACGCGATGCCGTGCGGCAATCCATGGCGCAGCGTCATCTCGTAGGATATCGAGTGCGCGAGCGCGGTCTTGGTGTTGGAAAAGGCGAGTCCTGCCTGCAGTGCTGCACGCGACATCCGCGTGCGCAGCGCGAGGTTCGCGCGGTCACGCATCAGCTTGGGCAGCACATCGAGCACCGTGGTGGCCGCGGCGATCGCGTGCGTGTCCGAGATCGCGTTGGCGTTGACGTTCCAGATCGACTCGAGCGCATGCGACAGCGCATCGAGCGCCGCCGCGAGCGTCGGCTCCGCGGGCAACGACAGCGTCAGTTGCGGGTCGATGACGGCCGCCGTCGGCCAGGTCTGCGGCAGGTGCAGCGAATACTTGCGCTGCGCGGCGCGGTCCCAGATGGTCGCCCACGGAGTCACTTCGCTGCCCGTTCCCGCGGTGGTGGGCACGGCGATCAGCGGCTTGACCGCATGCGGCGCAAACACTTTGCCGGTGGCGAGCAGCGCGATCAGCGACGCGAAACGCCGGTCGGGCGTGCCGATCATCAGTGCCTTCGCGGTGTCGATGGCGCTGCCGCCGCCGACGGCGACGATGACATCGCCGCTGTCCTCGCCCGACCAGAACGTTTCGTACAGCGCGGCGAGCGACGCGACATCCGGGTTGGGCTCGGTACGGTCGATCACGCTGATGAGCGATGCGCCGAGCACGGCGTGCAGCCGGCGCACGATACCGATTTCGTTCGCCTCGGGAAACACGACGGCGGTGACGCTGCGACCCACCGTCAGCGCGGCGAGTCCATCGAGGCTGCCGGCGCCGAAGCGGATGTCGACCGGATTGTGGTAGCGCCAGTTCATCCTTTCACGCGCAGTGATTGAGCGCCAGGTCGATGATGTCGAAGTTGCGCAACCGGCGCGACGGCGCGACATCGCGCAGCTTGCGGTTGAAAAGCAGCGGAATCTTCTGCTCGGACACACCCCCGTGCGAGCGCAATGGCACGCTCAGCGCGGACAGGTCGTGGCGTGCCGCGCTCGTGCCGAGCACCGTCAGCTTTTCGGCCAGCACGACGATGTCGCCCAGCCGGTCTTCCGGCAATTCGAAGCGACGCGCGGCGTCGGCGCGCGTCAACACCGCTTCGATACCGGGCACGCGGGCAAGCTTCGCCCGCAGCGCGTCGGTATTCGTGGCGGCCGGCAGGTAGCAGGTTGCGAACGAACCGAGCGCGCCGTGATGGACGACGTACGGATCGGTGATCGGCAGGATCACCCGAGCGTGGCCGCTGCCGAGCTCGGCATCGAACCACTGCTGCAAAAAGACGATTTGTGGGCGGCCCGCGGCATCGGTCTTGGCGCTCATCCCGTGGTCGGCGGTGAGCGCGACGATGGCGCCCAGCTTGTCGAGCTCGGCGAGATAGCCGCTCATCATCGCGTAGAACGCGTTCGCCTCCGGCGTGCCCGGCGCATGCTTGTGCTGCACGTAGTCGGTGGTCGACAGGTACATGAGGTCGGGGCGGTCGCGTTTCAGCAGCGCCACGCCCGCGGCAAACACGAATTCCGACAGGTCGGCGCTGTATACGGAAGGCAGCGGCTTGCCGACGAAAGCGAGCACGTCGTCGATGCCGTTGTCCGCCATGCTGGCGACATCGGCCTTCTCGGCCGAAAAGCAGATGCCTTGCATACCGCTGCCGAGCAACGCGCGCAACTTGTCCTTGGCGGTGACGACGACAACTTTCGCGCCCGCCTGCGAGAAGGCGGCGAGGATCGTGCCGGCACGCAGGTAGCGCGCGTCGTTCATCATCACCTCTTCGTTGCGCTCGCGGTCGTAGAAGAAATTGCCGCAGATTCCGTGGACGGCGGGGGGCGCGCCGGTGACGATCGACAGGTTGTTCGGATTGGTGAAGCTCGGCACCACGCAGTCGCCGAGCAGCGACGCTCCCCGCTCGCACATCGTGCGCAGGTAGGGTGCGACGCCCGCTTCGATGGCCTGGGTGATGTAGTCGGGTTCGCAGCCATCGACGCAGACGACGACGACCGGTTGGGTCATCCATCGGTATTCGCGGCCATTGACGTTGATGGGCAACGTGCGCGTTGCGCTCATGGGCGTAGCTTCCGTTTCATTTCGATGCGCGCCGGTGCGTCGGCGAACGCCGGGTCGACTGCCGGGATGGAGGTGGACGCGCGGTGCATCCGCGTGCGGCTGGCCATTACGTGCTCGTGCAGTGCACGGCCCGCGGCGGCCGGTTGATGGTCGGCGATCAGCTTGAGGATTTCGCGGTGCTCGCGCGTCGATGCCGGCAGCGTCCCGCCCTGAGCGAGCGTCATCCGCCGATAAAGATGCAATTCGTTGACAAGCCGCCGATAAACCAGCAGCAGCTTGGCGTTGCCCGTCAGCTCGACCATGCGATCGTGAAAGCCGACGTTGGCGGCGAGATAGGCGTCGACATCGTTGCAGGCTGTGGCAGCTTCCATTTGCGCGACGCGCTGCCGCAGGTCGCGCAGGTCGGCTGGCGTCGCCGTTTCGGCAAGCCGGCGCCCGACGAACTCGTCGAGCACCGCGCGCATTTCGTAGATTTCGTCGGCCTCGCCCACGCTGATCTGGCGCACGTAGACGCCGCGGTTCTTCTCCAGTCGGACGAGTCCGGACTCCTCGAGCGCGCGGAACGCCTCGCGCACCGGCCCGCGCGAGACACCCAGCATCGCCGCGACTTCGGCTTCGCGCAATTGTTCGCCGGCCGCGAGGTCGCCCGCCAGAATCATCCGTTCGAGTTCGCGCTGCACCAGCGTGGGCAGCGAATTGGCCTGCAGCAGCGTTATCGGGTGATTGGCGCCCACCGTGCGCTCGGCGGAACCGATGCGCGCCGGATGTGGCACACCTCCAGCGACCGGCCGCGATGCGGCAACGGGTCGCGCGTAGACCTTTGACATGCGCCGAATTTAGCCTGTCGGGTGTAAATTGTCAACAATCTGCAAAGATGGCCAGCGAGCCCGCGGGGGACATCGCGCGGCTGCGCGACCGGCAATGCGCGTCACCCTGCTTTCAACGCACCGATGCCTTGGTCGGAATGCGCGCCAGGCCGAGCAGCACGATCAGCGTGCTGAACGCGAGCACCATTGTCAGCGCGGCGGCATCGAAGATGGCGCCGCGGTCGGACAACGCGAATATGCCGACCGGCAGCGTCACCCATGCGGGCGGATACACCATGACGGTGGCACCGAGCTCACCCATCGACAGCGCAATGGAGAGGCTGAACGCCGCGATCAGATAGGACGTCAACAGCGGCAGCGTGACGCGGCGCAAGCGGTAGATGGGCCGCGCGCCGAGGCTTTCGGCCACCTGCTCGAAATCGGCCGGCAAGCGCGCGAGACCCGCGGAAACGTTACCGTACGTGAACGCCGACACCAGCACGAAATGCGCGATCAGCACGATCATCGTCGTGCCGTTCAGCAGCACCGGCGGATGGCTGAATGCCACCAGCAGGCCCAAGCCGACGGAAACCGAGGGCACGGCGCTGGGTATGAAGAACACCGCGTCGAGCACGCGCCTGGGCAGCGGCCGGATCGCCCGCAGCGCCAGCGCAGCCCATGTGCCGCTGACGAGCGCGACCGCGCTCGCGATGAGTCCGGTGAAGATGCTGACGCGCAGTTGCTCGAACGAATCGCCGTGCAATGCGTTGGCGTAGTGCGCGAACGTGAGCTTTATGGGCAGCACGCTGTTCCACTGCCCGGCAACGCTGGCCAGCGCGATCACGCCGATCGGCAGTCCGTACATCAACGCGAACAGCAGCACCGTCAGCGCAAAGCTCGCGACGCGGCCGAGCCTAGACCAGACCAGCACGGCGGTTCCCGAAGTACGCGACGACGAAACGGTACAGCGAATAGAGGCTCAGCGACAGTGCGACGTTGACGACGGCGATCACGCAGGCGGTCGTGTAGTCGAATTGCTGGATGGCCGTGTCGTAGATGAGCAGCGGCAGCGTGATCACGTCCTTCGCGCCGATGAACAGCACAATGCCGAACTCGTTGACCGTCAACAGCAGGCACAGGCTGCCGCCTGCGATCAGCGCGGGCAGCGCCGCCGGCAGGATGATCCGCTGGACGATCCGCATCGAGCGCGCGCCCAGGCTGCTGGCCACTTCGATCTGCGCGGTGTCGATCAGCGAAAATGCCGCGAGCAGCGGACGCATGACGAACGGCGTGTACACGGTGATTTCCGACAGGATCACGCCCCACTGCGAATACAGGAAGTCGACCGGCGGGCCGGGGAGGTGCATCAGCTCCATCAGCGACTCGTTGAGCATGCCTGCCGACCCGTAGATGAACGTGAACGACAGCGCGACGAGGAACGTCGGCAGCGCGATGAACGTGTCGATCAGCCGCGCCAGCAGGCGGCTGCCGGGAAACGGCGTGAACGCGACCAGCACCGAGAACACGAAGCCCAGTACGAGGCAGCCCGTGGTCGCGCACAGCGCGATGACGATCGTATGGTAGAGCGCCTCGCGAAACAGCCGCGAGCCGAGCACTTCGGCGAAATGCGCGAGCGACAGCGCGTGACCGGCGCCACCCAGTGCCTCGCGTGCGATCAGGCACAGCGGATAGAAGAACAGCGCCGCCAGTACGATCAGCGGCGGAGCGATCCACAAGCCGCTC
>DATCFA010000138.1:0-3220 GCA_036509805.1 Casimicrobiaceae bacterium | reverse complement strand
TACGTGCCGCACTGGCCGCAGCCGGGGCTCGTGGTGCGCGACGCCGCGCGCGGCACGCGCGTCGAGACACTCGCGTACTTCGGGCGCCTCGCACGGCTGCCCGGCTGGCTGCGCAGCACCGCGTTCCGCCGCCGGCTGGCCGCACTCGGCGTCGACCTGCGCCTTTCCGAGTCGGCGTGGAACGACTACCACGACGTGGACCTGGCCATCGCATCGCGCGCCGAGGGCGCATCGATGCTCGAATTGAAACCCGCGACCAAGCTCACCAACGCGTGGCTCGCCGGCGTCCCGGCACTGCTGGGCGACGAGCCGGCGTTCCGCGGCCTGCGGCTATCGCCGCTCGACGCAAGCCCGATCGCCAACGCCGACGACGCCGTGGACGCCGTCGCGCGGCTGCAGGGCGACCTCCTTGCCTACGCGCGGATGGTCGCCAACGGCCACGTGCGCGCGCAGGCGTTCACGCGCGACGCCGTGCGCGAGCGCTGGCTCGCGCTGATCGACGAGGTGGCCGCGCAATGCGCGCATGCGCCGTCGCTCGTGCATTTCGTGCGCAGCGTGTCCGCGCAGCGCCGCGAGGCGCGCCGCTTCCGCGCGCGCCATGTCGACGAACAGGCGCGCGCCGCACGATGATGGCTGCCACCGCATCCCGGGTGCATCGCAGCCAACTGAGTGGCGAACTGCGTGGACACCTGCCGGGCCACCTGCGCAGCCGGCTGCGCGGCCGCGTCGAAGTGGTCGCGCGCGCGATCACGCAGCACCTGCGGCCACGCCACGCGCCGCTCGACCCGCGGCGCATCCTCGTCGCGCATCACCTGCTGATGGGCGACACGCTGATGCTGACGCCGCTGCTCGCGAAGCTGCGCGAGCGCCACCCCGCGGCGGAAATCGTGATGACGGTCGCGGACCCGCTCGCGCCGCTCTACGCTTCCCGGCCCTACGGCGTGCGTGTCGTCGGCTGGGATCCGCATGCGCTCACGCCCGCATTGTTCGCCGAGGCGCCGTTCGACGTGGCCTACGTTCCCGGCGACAACCGCTACGCGTGGCTCGCCGGCGCGATGCGCGCGCGCTGGATCGTCGCGTTCGGCGGCGACGCGTCGTGGCGCCGCAACTGGCCGGTCGACGCGCACGTCGCGTATCGCGCAACGCCGGCGATGTGGGGCGACCTGTGCACCGACCTGGTCGACGGGCCGCCGCCCGCGGCGTACGCCACCGCGCAATGGACCGCGCCGCCGCACCGGCCGTTCGACGCGCCCGTGGCGGCCTACGCGGTGCTCCACGTCGGGGCGAGCTCGCCCCTCAAGTTGTGGGCGCCCGAGCGCGTGGCCGAAGTTGCGCGGTGGCTCGCCGCGCGCGGCATCGCACCGGTGTGGTCCGGCGGTCCCGGCGAGGAAGGCCTCGTGCACGCCGTCGACCCGGCGTCGCGCTACACGAGCTTCGCCGGCAAGCTCGACGTTGCGCAGATGTGGCACCTCGTCGCCGGCGCACGCCTGCTGGTGGCGCCGGACACCGGCATCGCGCACCTGGGCCGCATCGTCGGCACGCCGACCGTCGCGCTGTTCGGCCCCGGCTCCGCCGTCATCTGCGGCGCCGGCGACTTCTGGCGCGACAGCCCGTACCGCGCGGTGAGCGTCGACCCGTTTGCCTGCCGCGACCAGACGATCCTGTTCCGTCGCGACATCGCGTGGGTGCGCCGCTGCGGTCGCTCCACCGCCGAATGCGCGCATGCTCGCTGCATGGACGCGATCACCGGCGACGCGGTTACCGCCGCCATCGAGGCGGTGCTGCGATGACGCTCGCGGCGCGCCTGCTGCCGACGTTCGCGCCACGGCTGCCGCAATTCCTGGCAGTGATGTGCGCCGCGTACCTCGCGATGCTGCCCACCAACAACCTCGTGTGGCCGCGCTCGCTGGTGTTCGCGCTGATGAGCGTGGCAGCACTGCTGGAGATCGCCATGCGTCCGCGCGCTGCGCGCGAGCGCTTCGGAGCCGGCGGCGGCGTGCTGCTGGCCATCCTCGTCTGGTGGCTGTGGGAGACAGCGTCGCTGCACTGGACGGTCGAGCCGCGCTTTTCGGTGCGCGAATGGGAAACCGAGCTGCTCTACGGCGCATTCGTGTTCATCGCGTTCTTCGTCGCCATTCGCGACGACCACGATTTTCGCGCGATGACGGTGACGCTGCTGGTATCGTTCGCGCTGCTCGGCGTGCTGCTGGTGGCGACGACGGCGATCACCGGACAGTTCGACCCGGAAAAATGGCACCACGACGTCGGCGTGTGGTCGACGCATCTGGTCGAGATCGCGCCGCTGCTGCTGTTCGTGCTCGCGGGCTTCGACGGCACCAGCGCATCACGCCGGCGCGTGCTGCTGTTCGCGGCATTGCTCGTGCTGCTGCTGTTCAACGCACGGCTTACCGACAACCGCATCGTGTGGCTGGCGTTCGGCGCGACGTTCGGCGTCGCCGCCATCGCCGCCGCGCTGCACTGGCGCACGACGTACATGACGCTGCCGTGGCGGTTCCTGGCGCCGATCGCAGCGCTTTTCCTGCTGCTGGGCTTCGCCTTCGCCGACGTCGCGCAGCAGAAGGCGGAGCTCTACTATCCGGACAGCGCGAGCATCTCGGGATCGATCGAGAACGATCCGCGAATCGCGCTGTGGAAGGCGGCCCTCGACAAGATCCGCGAGGCGCCGTGGCTCGGCTACGGCTTCGGCCGCGGCATCCTGCGCGAGGTGTTGCCAGCCGAGTTGCACGACCGCGCACTGACGCACCCGCACAACACGTTCGTCGGGCAGTGGCTGGAAGCGGGGGTCATCGGGCTCGCGCTGTTCGTCGCGATGCTGGCGGCGCTCGTCGCGCGCTATGTGCAATGCATCCGCGCACGCGACAGCAGCGTAGCGATGGCCGGCATCGTCGGCCTTTCACTGATCGCGGGCTACGTGGTGAAGAACATGACCGACGACTTTTTCTACCGCAGCAACGCCAAGCTGTTCTGGGCGCTGAACGCGATGCTGCTGGCGTACGCGATCATCCGCGAGCGGAGCCTGCAACGCGGCGTCCCACCCGCCGCGGATTGACCGCAGAACGTCAACTGTGATGCCATTCATCGGCGACTATTGCATCGAAGCCCCGGTTTGCGACCGCCTGGTCGAGCTGCATCGCGCATGCGATCGCGATGGCCTCGTCAAGCGCGGCGGCGTGGGTCGTGCGGATGTTCGCGTGGTCGA
>DATCFA010000137.1:0-3752 GCA_036509805.1 Casimicrobiaceae bacterium | reverse complement strand
CGCGACGTGCAGCGCGGTCTTGGCCGCAGCGCCGACTACCGCGAAGGCGTGGCGGCGTTCCTGGCGAAACGCCCGCCGGCGTTTCAGGGTCGCTAGCCCTTCGTATGGTGAGCGCACTGCCTCGCACGGCGCGCGTCGCGGTCATCGGCGCCGGCGCCATGGGCATCGGCATCGTCCAGGTCGCGGCGCAGGCCGGACATCCGGTCGCACTGTTCGACGTCCGCGAGGGTGCTGCGGCGACGGCGGTGGCGACACTGCGGCAGCGCCTCGCCGAGCTGGCGATCAAGGGCCGCATCACGCAGCACACCGCCGACACCGCCAGCGAGCGCATCGCCGCCGTCGACACGCTCGCCGGCTGCGCGAACGCCGAGATCGTCATCGAGGCGATCGCCGAGGATCTCGATGCCAAGCGCGCGCTGGTGCGCGCGCTCGACACGCTGGTCGCTGAAACGGCGATCATCGCGTCGAACACGTCGTCGCTGTCGATCACCGCCATCGCCGGCGGCTCCAGGCATCCGGCGCGCGTGGCCGGCATGCATTTCTTCAATCCGGCGACGGTGATGCCGCTGGTGGAAATCGTCAGCGGCCTGGCCACCGACGCCGATGTCGCGGCGACGCTCTACGCGACGGCCGCCGCCTGGCAGAAGACTCCTGTGCACGCGCAATCGACGCCCGGCTTCATCGTCAACCGCTGCGCGCGGCCGTACTACGGCGAGTCGCTGCGGCTGTTGTCCGAGCACGCGGCCGATGTCGCGACGCTCGACGCCGTGATGCGCGATGCCGGCGGCTTCCGCATGGGGCCGTTCGAGCTGATGGACCTGATCGGGCTCGATGTCAATTTCGCGACGACACAGAGCGTGTGGAACGGCTACTTCAACGATCCGCGTTACGCGCCGTCGTTCCTGCAGCGCGAGATGGTCGATGCGGGCCTGCTCGGCCGCAAGAGCGGTCGCGGCTTCTACGACCATGCGCGCGGCGCCACGATGCCCGCGCCTGCGACCGAGCCCACCTGTCCGCCACCGTCGCGCGTGGTCGTCTATGGCGAGCTCGGCGCGGCCGCCGCATTGGTTGAGCGGATGCAGGACGGCGGTGCGAGGATCGAGTTCGTCGGCGAGGCGTCGCCGACGATGCCCGGCATCAACGGCGTCATCGGCGCCGGCGGCGCATGGCTTGCGCTGACCGACGGGCGCACGGCGACGGCCCGCGCCGCGGCGACGGGCGCGCGCGAGCTCGTCGTGTTCGACCTCGCGCTGGATTTCGCCACATGCACGCGAATCGCCGTGGCGCGCGCCGATTCCTGCTCCGATGCCGCCTACATGGCAGCGGTCGGAGCGCTGCAGGGCGCTGGCGCGGCGGTGTCGCGTCTCGACGATGTCGCCGGGCTCGCGGTGATGCGCAGCGTGTGCATGCTCGCCAACGAGTCGGCGGATGCGCTCAGGGAAGGCATTGCGTCGGCGGACGCCATCGACCTCGCGATGCGCAAAGGCGTCAACTACCCACGCGGACCGCTGGCCTGGGCGGACGCGATCGGGCTATCGCGCGTGCGCGACGTGCTCGCGCACCTCGGTGCGCACTACGGCGAGGACCGCTACCGGATCTCGCCGTGGCTTGCGCGCTGCGCCGCCGCCGGCACGCCGCTCGCGGGCAAGCATCATGGGTGACGTGCCACCGGCGGAGGATGCGCACGCGCTCGCGGTACGCGTGACCGACGCGATGTTCGCGCGCGATCGCGCATCGCAGGCGCTCGGCATGCGCATCGTGGCGGTCGCACCGGGCGCTGCGCGGCTGTCGATGTGCGTGCGCGCCGACATGCTGAACGGTCACGCGATCTGCCACGGTGGCTTCATTTTCACACTGGCGGACAGCACGTTCGCGTTCGCGTGCAACAGCCGCGACCTGGCGACGGTCGCGTCCGCGTGCACGATCGACTTTCTGGCGCCGGCGCACGAAGGCGACGTGCTCACCGCCGCGACGATCGAGCGCAGCATCGGCGGACGCATGGGCGTCTACGACATTGAAGTGACGAACCAGTGCGGCGACACGATCGCGCTGTTTCGCGGCAAGAGCTACCGGGTCGGCGGCCACGTGATCGACCCCGGCGCGCGCGACGCGTAGCGCGCGCCGGTATTCGAGGAGAAATCAATGCCTGCCCGCCATCCCGCAGCGGCCGATCTCGAGCCGATCGAGCGCGCGAGCCGCGACGCGCTTTCCGCGCTGCAGCTCGCGCGGCTCAAGTCGACGCTGCAACACGCGTATGACAATGTCGCGCACTACCGGCACGCGTTCGACGTTGCCGGCGTCGCGCCGGGCGACTGCCACAGTCTTGCCGACCTCGCGCGCTTTCCGTTCACCGTCAAGGCGGACCTGCGCGACAACTACCCGTTCGGCATGTTCGCCGTGCCGCGCGAAAAGGTCGCGCGCATCCACGCGTCGTCGGGAACGACCGGCAAGCCGACGGTCGTCGGCTACACGCGCAACGACATCGACACGTGGGCGACGGTGATGGCGCGCTCGATCCGCGCCGCCGGCGGGCGTGCCGGCGACATCGTGCAGGTGGCTTATGGCTACGGGCTTTTCACCGGCGGGCTCGGTGCGCATTACGGCGCCGAAAGGCTCGGCTGCACGGTGATTCCGATGTCGGGCGGGCAGACGCAGCGGCAGGTGCAGCTGATTACCGATTTCAAGCCGTCGATCATCATGGTGACCCCGTCGTACATGCTGGCGATCGCCGAGGAAATGGAGCGCCAGGGGATCGACCCGCGGGCGACGTCGCTCGCGATCGGCATTTTCGGCGCCGAGCCGTGGACGCTGTCGATGCGCACGACGATCGAATCGCGGCTGGCGATCGACGCGATCGACATCTACGGACTTTCCGAAGTCATCGGCCCGGGCGTCGCGCAGGAGTGCATCGAGACCAAGGACGGCTTGACCGTGTGGGAGGACCATTTCTATCCGGAGGTGGTCGATCCCGACACCGGCGCCGTGCTCGCGGACGGCGAGCGCGGCGAGCTCGTATTCACGTCGCTGACCAAGGAAGCGATGCCCGTCATCCGCTACCGGACGCGCGACCTGACGCGCTTGCTGCCGCCCACCGCGCGCGTGATGCGGCGCATCGAGAAGATCACCGGTCGCTGCGACGACATGCTGATCATCCGCGGGGTCAACGTGTTTCCGACGCAGGTCGAGGAGCTGATCCTGCGCGAGGCGGTGCTGGTCGCGCATTACCAGCTCGAAGTGGCGCGGCCGCAGCAGCTCGACGAGCTGACGGTGCTGGTCGAGCGCGCGCCGTCCGCCGCCGAGTCCGATGGCGAACGCGCGGGCGGGCGCCTCGCGCAGGCGATCAAGAACCTGGTCGGCGTCAGCGCAGCCGTGCGCGTTCTGGCACCCGGCGGCATCGAGCGCTCGATGGGCAAGGCGCACCGCGTCGTCGACAAGCGGCCGAAGGCATGAGCACCGCAAGGGAGCGTACTGCGTGAAGATCGCGATCGTCGGCGCCGGCGCGATCGGCGGCTTCATGGGAATGCGCCTCGCGCGTGCGGGCTTTGCTGTCACCGCGATTGCGCGTGGTGCCACCGCCGATGCGTTGCGCCGTCACGGCTTTCGCGTCGACAGCGGTGGCGAGCGGATCAGCGTTGCGGTGCGGGTCGCGACCGATGCGGCGGAGGCGGGCGCGCAGGACGTGGCCATCGTCGCCGTCAAGGCGCCGGCGATGGCCACCGTCGCGCCGATGGTCGCGGCGATGCTGGGCGAGG
>DATCFA010000136.1:0-8288 GCA_036509805.1 Casimicrobiaceae bacterium | reverse complement strand
CGTCGACGCGCGCGCAGTCTTCGTCACGCAGTCGGGACGCCGGCTGACGCCGCGCGCCATCGAGCTGCGGCTCGCGCAGTGGGCGGTGCGCCAGGGCCTGACGCAGCACGTGCACCCGCACATGCTGCGCCACTCGTTCGCGTCGCACGTGTTGCAATCGTCGGGCGACCTGCGCGCCGTGCAGGAAATGCTGGGCCACGCGTCGATCGCCAGCACACAGGTCTACACGCACCTCGATTTCCAGGCGCTTGCCAAGGTCTACGACGCCGCACATCCGCGCGCGAAGCGCCGCAAGGACGCGGACGGCGGCAAGTAGCGTCAGGAATCCGCGCGCACGACGCCCGGCATCAGCTGGCAATACCCGACGCTGATCACGCGGTCGATTCGGCGGGCGCGGCGGCGTCCTCGAGCGCCTCGATTTCGAGCGACGCGGCTACCTGCGCGAGCCGCGCGACGACGCCGTAGGAATAGAAGCGGTTGGGTGCGCACCCGGCAGGCCCCGCGAGGTCGGGAATGCAGGGCGCTTCGAAAGCGAGCGGCACGAATTGCGCGCCGGGCGCGTTCAGGTTCTCGTCCTTGCCGCGCGCCGTGTGCACGCGGTAGAAGCCACCGACGACGAAGCGGTCGATCATGTAAACGACCGGCTCGGCGATGGCGTCGTCGATCGACTCGTACGTCGGCACGCCCTCCTGGATGATCACCGACGTGACTTCGAGGCCTTCCTTGACCACCGCCATCTTGTTGCGCTGCTTGCGGTTCAGGCCGACGACGTCCGCGGCGTCGCGCACCGTCATGATGCCCATCCCGTACGTTCCGGCGTCGGCCTTGACGATGACGAACGGCTTTTCGTCGATCCCGTATTCGCGGTATTTGGCGGCGATGCGCGCGAGCACCGATTCGACATTCGTGGCGAGGCACTCCTCGCCGTCGCGGTCCTGGAAGCTCACCGCGCTGCAGGCGCCGAAGTACGGGTCGACGAGCCACGGGTCGATGTCGAGCAGCGCCGCGAATTCGCGCGCCACCTGGCGATAGACGTCGAAGTGATGCGACTTTTTGCGGTTGTACCAGCCTGCCGACAGCGGAGGCGCGACCGGCTGGTCGATGTTCGCGAAGATTTGCGGAACGCCCGACGACAGGTCGTTGTTGAGCAGCACCATGCACGGGTCGAAGTCGGCGAGTCCCACGCGGCGCCCGTTGCGCACGACCGGTTCGACGACGAGCGTGCGGCCATCGTCCAGGTCGACCGTCGTGCGCGCGGTGATCTCCGGGTTGATCGAGCCGATGCGCACGCGCATGCCACCCTGGCGCAGGATGCTTTCCAAGGTGGCGACGTTCTTCAGGTAATGCGGGTTGCGCGTGTGGTTTTCCGGGACCAGCAGCACGCCGCGCGCATCCGCGCACACGCGTTCGACCGCCGCTTGCGCCGCCTGCACGCATAACGGCATGAACGCGGCGTTGAGGTTGTTGAACCCGCCGGGAAAGAGATTGGTGTCGACCGGCGCGATCTTGAATCCGGCGTTGCGCAGGTCCACCGACGCGTAGAACGGCACCGCGTGCTCCTGCCACTGCGTGCGCAGCCAGCGCTCGATTTCCGGCATGCACTCGAGAATGCGTCGCTCGAGGTCCATCCATGGGCCGGAAAGCGCGGTAGTGAGATGCGGGACCATGCGAGGTAACCGGTTGTAGCGCGGTCGGTGATTCTAACAAACGCATTCGGCGGCCATGCCTGCGCGCCTTCGGTGGGCAAAAAAAGGGCGTCCGCTGAAGGACGCCCCGGATGCCACGGAGGAGAAACGATCGGGCAAGCTGCCCGACTTCATTCGCCGGCGGTGACTCGGGCCGCCGGCGCGTGAGCTTTACTCGACGCGCTCGCCGTGCAGGCTGATGTCGAGACCCTCGCGCTCCTGCTCTTCGGTGACGCGCAGGCCGATGATCATGTCGATCACCTTGAGGATGATGAAGCTGCCGACGCCGCTGTACACGAGCGTTGTCGCGACAGCGCCGAGCTGGACGAAGAAGTCGCCGTCCACGCCGCTGATTTCCTTGACGTTGAGCACGCCCGTCAGCAGCGCGCCGACGATGCCGCCGACGCAGTGGACGCCGAACGCATCGAGCGAATCGTCGTAACCGAGCGCCCGCTTGACGGAAGTCGCTGCGAAAAAGCAGATGACGCCCGCCGCGATGCCGATGATCAGCGCGCCCGACGCGCCGACGAAGCCCGACGCCGGCGTGATGGCCACCAGCCCCGCGACTGCGCCCGATGCGATGCCCAGCACCGACGGCTTGCCTTTGGTGATCCACTCGGTTGCCATCCATGCGAGCGCGGCGGCAGCGGTGGCGAACTGCGTGACGAACATCGCCATGCCGGCGCGACCGTCCGCGGCCACCGCCGACCCCGCATTGAAGCCGAACCATCCGACCCACAGCATCGAGGCGCCGATCAGCGTCAGCGTCAGGTTGTGCGGCGCCATCGGTTCCTTGCCGTAGCCCAGCCGCTTGCCGAGCATCAGCGCGCACACGAGGCCCGCGATACCGGCATTGATGTGCACGACGGTGCCTCCGGCGAAGTCGAGCACGCCCTTGCCGGCCCAGAATCCGGTGGGCTCCCACATGATGTGCGCGATCGGCGAGTAGATCAGCAGCGACCACAGTCCCATGAACCACAGCATTGCCGAGAATTTCATGCGGTCGGCGAATGCGCCCGCGATCAGCGCCGGCGTGATGATCGCGAACGTCATCTGGAACATCATGTAGACCGACTCGGGAACGGTCGTGGCGAGATGCGAGACGGTGAGCTTGCCCGCCTCCTTCTGGAACAGCATGCCGTTGAGCATCATGCGGTCGAAGCTGCCGATGAACGATCCGCCCGGCATGAACGCGATGCTGTAGCCGGCCACCACCCAGATGATGGTGACGAGGCAGGTGATCGCGAAGCTCTGCATCAGCGTGGCGAGCACGTTCTTCTTGCGCACCATGCCGCCGTAGAACAGTGCGAGGCCCGGTATGGTCATCATCAGCACCAGCGCTGTCGACGTCAGAAGCCACGCGGTGTCACCGCTGCTGATCTTGTCGGCGGTGACGAGCTGCGGTGACGTCGGCGCAGCCGGCGCGGCCGCGGGTGCGGCAACTGCGGCCGGCGCGGCAGCTGCAGGTGCCGTTGCCTCCGGGGCTGCGGCGGCGGGTGTGGCGTCCGGCGTTGCCGCCTTGTCCTGCGCGAAAGCCGGCAGCACCACGCACAGTGCGGCGGCCATCGCAAGCATTGCAAACAGTTGCTTCATCGAAGCTCTCCCCTCAAAGCGCGTCCGCGCCGGTCTCGCCGGTGCGGATGCGCACGACCTGCAACAGGTCGAATACGAACACCTTGCCGTCACCGATCTTGCCGGTGTTGGCGGATTTTTCGACCGCTTCGATCACGCGGTCGACGAGATCGTCGCTGATCGCCGCCTCGACCTTTACCTTCGGCAGGAAGTCGACGACGTATTCCGCGCCGCGATAGAGCTCGGTATGACCTTTCTGGCGGCCGAAGCCCTTGACCTCGGTGACGGTGATTCCCTGGACGCCGATCGCCGACAGTGCCTCGCGGACCTCGTCGAGCTTGAACGGCTTGATGATGGCAGTGACAAGTTTCATGGTGGCCCTCCGATGTATGTGCCGAATGCGCGTCAGAACGTTTTCTGCACGAAGCCGACGACCTGCGTGTCGGAAATATCCTTGCCGAAGCGGTTCGTGTAGAGCCCGCTGTCGGCGTTGGTGCCGATGACCGCGACACCCACGGTGAAGCCGGACACGTCGGCCTGCACGCCGCCCTTCCAGTCGGTGTAGCTGAAGTCGCCGAAGTGCTTGTAGCGCTGGTGGCCGACGTGGCCGATCAGCGTCACCTTGCCAATCGTGTCGTTGACCTTGTCGACGACGTCGTAGGAAGCGTTGCCCTCGATGTAGTCGCTGCCGCCGGAATCAGGAAATCCGAACGTCTTGTCGCCGACCACGTAGCTGTACTTGACCGATAGGAATTTCCACCCGAGACTCGCGTAGAGCTCGGTCGTGTCGGCCTTCGTCGTGCCGGCCGGGTAGCTGCCCGGGTAGTAGTACTCGAGGACGCCCACGTCGCCTGCGAAGTCGTTCGGCAGTGAAAATTTGTAGCCGCCGTAGAAATCCCATTCCATGCTCGCGCTCGCGTCCGGCAGGCCGTCGGAGATCCAGCTGATGTTGGATGCCCACGTGCCGATGTAGAAGCCGCTCTTGTGGCCGATGTCGAAGCCGCCCTGGATCGCGGTCTTTTCGTCGGTCTGCGAGATGCCGCGGAACACGTACTGGCTGAAGAGACCGACGTTCGCGGAGAATGTCCAGTCGGGCGCAGGTGCAGGTGCCGCGGCCGGCGCTGCTTCCGTCGGCGCCGTTTGCCCCCATGCGACACCGGCGCAGCCTGCGGCCAGCGCGATGGCGGTCAACGTGTGTGTGTAGCGGTTGCTGTGGATCATTCGAGGTCCCCTTGGTCGACGACGGCCGGTGTTCGTCGAATACCGTCAGCACGCCGCGTGCCATCCAAAAATAGTGTTAGTCACCAAGTGGTTACGGAAAAATCGCGAAATCGCGACGGCGCGACGGCACCGATGCGGTGCGTCGATCGATGCGCGTTGCACAACTATGTGGCGGTGCGCGGAGCGACGTCGCCGCGTGTCGTTCGATGCGACACTGCCGGTGGCGGCGGGCTTCTGTCAGCGGCGCGCCGCGTGGATGTGTGCATTCGCGCCCCGCGCAGGGCAACCGCTGAAAGATGTACATGACTGCACGACGCCATTTCGGTTGTCCTTGACGCCCTCAGGGTCGCGTCCTAAACTGGCCTGCACTCATACAGATGACTTAGATGAATCGGCGTCGAAGCGCGACGACCGGATGTCACTCGGGCAAGCGCCCGTTTTTCGCCGGCCGCGACTGCCACAGAATGCAGCGCGGGCCGGCGGTGAATCGCGAGGAGGAGGATGGTCATGCAAGCGAGCGTTCGTGCGATGCTGGTGTCGGTGTTGGGCCTGTGTGCGGCGGGACCGATGGCCACGGGTAATGCGGTTGCCCAGGATAAATACCCGTCACGCCCGATCGACTTCATCGTGCCGTGGGGACCGGGTGGCGGCGCCGACCTCCTCGGCCGCACGGCCGGCAAGCTGATGGAGCCCATGCTCGGCGTGTCGCTGCCGGTGGTCAACGTTCCCGGCGCGACGGGCCAGGTGGGCCTCACCAAGCTCTTCAGCGGCCCTGCCGACGGCTACACGATCGAAGTCATGACCGGCGACACGTACGCGCTGTTCGGCGCCGACAAACCGCGCTTCAAGCTCGGCCAGTTGACGTCGCTGGGGATCATGATCCAGCAGCCGTCGGGATTCTTCGTCAAGCAGGGTGCGCCGTGGAAGAACTGGGACGAACTGCTCGCCGCGGCGAAGACGAAAACGCTCAAGGTCGCGACGACCGGGTTCGGCAGCCCCGACGACATCACGATCAACTACTTCCGCAGCCTCGGCTACCACTTCGAAAACGTTCCCTACGCGAAGCCCGGCGAACGCTACACGTCGATCCTCGGCGATCACGCCGACGTGCTCTACGAGCAGACCGGGGACGTGCGCTCGTACGTCGACAGCAAGCAGATGCGGCCGGTCATCCTGTTCTATCCGAAGCCGCTGGACATCGGGCCGTTCAAGGGCGTCCCGGTCACCGGGCAGTCGGGCGTCGACATCTCGCTGCCGCAACTGCGAACGGTCATCGTGAAGGCAGGCACCGATCCGAAGATCGTCAAGGCACTCTCCGACGCGCTGGGCAAGGTCGCGCACGACCCCGAATACACGAAGTACCTCGAAGACCAGTACGCCGACCCCGACAGCTACCTGCCGGCGAAAGAGGCGAACGAGTACATGGCGAAGTGGCTCGCGAAGGCGCGCGAGATCGCCGCCATGTCTGCGCACAAGGGGCTCAACCCGTAGTTTCGAACTTCGCCACGGAACCGGGACCGGGCGCGAGCCCCAGGCCGTTTCCGGCGGTGCCATTGCGATCACGCGCGGCCGCCTGCCGACGTGACGCCCGGAACAGCATCGCGGCACAACACGCGACGGCGCACACCGCAGCCCGAGCCGGGAATGGATAGCATGGCTGCGAGCACGAAGGCCGGTCGAATCGCTCCCTACGCGATCTTGCTCGCGGCCAGCGCGTACCTGTACTACGAAGCACTCCACTTCGACTATGCGCACACGGCTGGACGCATTGGCCCGGACGCGTGGCCACGGATGATCCTGATCCTGCTGATCGCGCTGTGTGCGTGGCAGGTGCTGCGCCTCGCGCTCGGCCGCGACGCGAAGTCCGTGCAGGGGATCGCGCAGGCGCTCGAAGAGGCGGCCGGCGCGCCCGTCGAGGACGAGCCGCCGCATCGCGCCGCCCCGGTATGGATGGGCATCGCGCTGACGTTCGCCTATCTGATGCTCTTCGAGATCATCGGGTTCTTCACCGCGAGCTTCTTCTACCTGATCGCACTGATGTTCGTCGGGGGCTACCGGCGCCCGCTGCCCGCGATGGCGCTGTCGCTCGCGGTGTGCGTGTGCTTCGTGCTGATCTTCATGAAATTCGTGTACGTGTCGCTGCCGCTGGGCCGCGGGCCGTTTCTGGCGCTGTCGGTGGCCGTGATGCGGCTCGTCGGGATTCACTGAAGCCCCGCGATGGACACACTGCACTTCCTCGCGATCGGGCTCGCGCACATCTTCACCCCGCAGAACTTCACCGTGCTGGTGATCGGGCTGCTGGTCGGCATGGCGGTGTCGATCATGCCGGGGCTGGGACTGGTGATGGGCGTCGTGCTCGCGCTGCCGTTCACCTACCGGATGCCGATCGAACCGTCGATCATTCTGCTGACGGCGATCTATGTGTCGGGCACCTACGCAGGCTGCTTCACGGCAATTCTTTACCGGATACCCGGCGAACCGATGGACGTCCCGTTGCTGTGGGACGGCTACGCGATGGCGAAGGCGGGAGCCCCGGCGAAGGCGCTCGGGTGGGCGCTGGTGGCGGCGCTGACCGGGGGACTGTTCTCATCGGCGGTGATGGTCGCGCTGGCGGTGCCCATGAGCAATATCGCGCTGAGCTTCGGGCCGCCCGACTACTTCGCCGCCGTGTTCTTCGGGTTGACAACAGTGGTTGCGCTCGCGGGTACGTCGCTGGTCAACTCGTTCATCAGTCTTTTCATCGGCCTCCTGGTGGGCACCGTCGGCGTCGATCCGATCTACGGCGCGTACCGGTTCTCGTTCGGCTCGCCGATCCTCGAGAACGGCGTCTCCTACGTGATGGTGCTGGTCGGCATGTATGGGCTGGGGGAGGTGTTCAACCGCCTCGGACAGGGACTGGCACTGCATGGCGCGCCCGCGGTCGAGACCCGCGTCAAGACCGCATTTCCCTCACTGTCCGAACTGTGGGCGATCCGCGGCACGTTCCTGCGCAGCAGCCTGCTGGGAACGCTGCTGGGAATCGTGCCGGGCGCCGGCGCGACGATCACGTCGTTCATTTCCTACGGCGTCGAGAAGCAGTACGGAAAGCGCCGCGAACGCCTCGGCAGCGGTTTGCCGGAGGGGATCGTCGCGCCGCAGGTGGGTTCGACGGCGTCGGTCGCAGGCCACATGATTCCACTGCTGACGCTCGGCATCCCCGGCAGCGGCGCGACGGCGGTGATACTCGCGGCATTCCTGCTGCACGGCGTGCAGCCGGGTCCGATGCTGTTCACCGACCCCGCATCGAAGGCGGTCGTCTACACGATCCTGGCGTCGCTGTTCGTCGGCGTGATCGGCATGTGCGTGCTGGGATTCTTCTGGATACGCGTGGTCGTCAAAGTGCTGCGAATCCCGCAGGCGGTATTATCGGCAATCGTCGTGCTGTTCTGCATCGTCGGCGCCTACGCCGACCGCAACAGCGTCTCCGACGTGTGGATAATCGCGATATTCGGCGTGCTCGGCTACGCATTTGAGAAACTGCGCTTTCCGATTGCGCCGATGGTGCTCGGCGTGATCCTCGGCCCGCTCGCTGAAAACGCATACATGCAGACCATGCTCAGCTACCACAATGACTGGACCGTCTTCTTCCGCGAGGGCCTGAGCGGCACGCTGATGGCCGTTTCGCTGCTGGCGATGTGCTATCCGTTCGTGCGCCACCAGTTGCTGCAACGGCAGCGCGCGCGTGCGGTGCGCGTGGTGCAACGGTGAGCGACACCGACACGCTGCCCGACCCGGCGGTTGCGGCGCTCGTCGCGCGCGGCCGCGCGGCGC
>DATCFA010000135.1:0-7230 GCA_036509805.1 Casimicrobiaceae bacterium | reverse complement strand
CCGCCATGGCGGAATTGCAGACAGTCGCGCGGCCCTATGCCGAAGCGGCATTCGAGATCGCTCAGGACGCCGGGGCATTGCCGCAATGGTCGACGGCATTGGACATCGCCGCGGCGGTTGCCGCTGACCCGCGGATGGAGGAGGCGCTGGACAACCCGCGCCTCACCACCGCGGAAAAGGAAACGCTGTTCCTGTCGGTGGCGGGCGATGGATTCCCGGCCGACGTGCGCAAATTCGCGCGTGTGCTGATCGACGCGGGCCGCATCAAGCTGCTGCCGCAGGTCCGCACGCTGTTCGAGGCGCGCAAGGATGCCGCCGACAACGTCGCGCGCGCAATGATCGAGACGGCGATGGTGTTGACCGAAGCGCAGCTTGCCGCGATCAACACATCGCTCGCGCGCCACTTCGGCAAGACGATCGAGTCGGAAGTGCGAATCAACCCGGCGCTGATCGGAGGCGCGCGCATCACCGTCGGTGATCGCGTGATCGACGGCTCCGTGCAGGGCAAGCTCACGACGATGGCGAACGAACTTTCCGCCTGACCCACGAATTGACATGAAGCGTGCGCGCGAATGTCTCGCGAGCGCACACGACACGAGGCCACCATGCAGTTGAACCCGTCCGAAATCAGCGAACTCATCAAGTCCAGGATCCAGAACCTGGACACCGGCACGCAGGAGCGCACGCAAGGCACCGTCGTGTCGGTCACCGATGGCATCTGCCGCGTGCACGGACTGTCCGAAGCGATGCAGGGCGAGATGCTCGAATTCCCGGGCAACACGTTCGGCCTGGCGCTCAACCTCGAGCGCGATTCGGTCGGTGCCGTGGTGCTGGGCGAATACGAGCAGATCACCGAAGGCGACACCGTCAAGTGCACGGGACGCATTCTCGAAGTGCCGGTGGGCCCGGAGCTCATCGGCCGCGTCGTCAATTCGCTCGGTGAACCGATCGACGGCAAGGGTCCGGTCAACGCGAAGATGACCGACGTCATCGAAAAGGTCGCGCCAGGCGTGATCGCGCGGCAACCGGTATCGCAGCCCGTGCAGACCGGATTGAAGTCGATCGACGCGATGGTGCCGGTCGGTCGCGGCCAGCGCGAACTGATCATCGGCGACCGCCAGACCGGCAAGACCGCGGTGGCGGTCGATACGATCATCAACCAGAAGGGCAAGGACCTCACCTGCGTGTACGTCGCGATCGGCCAGAAGGCGTCGACCATCGCCAACGTCGTGCGCAAGCTCGAAGAGCATGACGCGATGGCGTACACGATCGTTGTCGCAGCGTCGGCGTCGGAATCGGCGGCGATGCAATACATCGCGCCGTACTCGGGATGCACGATGGGCGAATACTTCCGCGACCGCGGCCAGGACGCGCTGATCATTTACGACGATCTGACCAAGCAGGCGTGGGCGTATCGCCAGATCTCGCTGCTGCTGCGCCGCCCGCCGGGACGCGAAGCGTATCCGGGCGACGTGTTCTACCTGCACTCGCGGCTGCTGGAGCGCGCGGCACGCGTCAACCCGGCGTACGTCGAGCGCTTCACCAAAGGTGAAGTAAAGGGCAGGACGGGCTCGCTGACGGCGTTGCCGATCATCGAGACGCAGGCCGGCGACGTCACCGCGTTCGTGCCGACCAACGTGATCTCGATCACCGACGGCCAGATCTTCCTCGAGACCGACCTGTTCAACGCCGGCATCCGTCCGGCGATCAACGCCGGCATCTCGGTGTCGCGCGTCGGCGGCGCCGCGCAAACGAAGGTGATCAAGAAGCTGGGTGGCGGCGTGCGCCTGGCACTCGCGCAGTATCGCGAGCTTGCGGCGTTCGCGCAATTCGCGTCCGACCTCGATGACGCCACACGCAAGCAGCTCGACCGCGGGCGCATGGTGACCGAGCTGATGAAGCAGCCGCAGTATTCGCCGCTGTCGGTTGCCGACCAGGCGTTGACGCTGTTTTCGGCCAACCGCGGCCTGTACGACGACGTGCCCGTCGACAAGGCGCTCGCGTTCGAATCGGCGCTGCGCCAGTTCATGCACAGCAAGTACGCGGCGCTGATGGACAAGCTCGAGTCGACCAAGGAAATGGACGCCGACGCGGAGAAGGCGTTCGTCGCCGCGATCGAGGACTTCAAGAAGACCGGCACGTACTGAAAAGCCGACGAATCGCGAAGCGGAACGGCATGTCACTCGCGAAGCGGAGTGTCACATCGGCCTGATACGACGGACCACGGCGAACGAGTCGCACCACGCCGTCATTCCCGCGAAAGCGGGAATTCATCGCAAGACACTGGGTTCCCGCTTTCGCGGGAATGACGAACGAGGGTTGGTGGCGGCAACAAGGGTTGATTCGCGGCAATGACGCACTAGGAAAGCGAAATGGCAGGTTCGAAGGAAATCCGCAACAAGATCAAGAGCGTGCAAAACACGCGCAAGATCACCAAGGCCATGGAGATGGTCGCTGCGTCCAAAATGAAAAAGGCGCAGGACCGGATGCGCGCGTCGCGTCCTTACATGCAGCGCGCGATGGCCATTGCGATGCATACCGCGCGCGCCAATGCCGAGTTCAAGCACCCGTTCCTTGCGCCGCGCGAATCGGTCAAACGCATCGGCGCCATCGTCGTCACCACCGACAAAGGTCTGTGCGGCGGGCTCAACACCAACGTGCTGCGGCTGATGCTCAACAAGCACAAGGAATGGCAAGCGGCAGGATACGAGGTGGACTACGTCGCCATCGGCGGCAAAGGGCTGGGCTTCGTCACGCGTCTGGGCGGCAACGTCGTGTCGAGCGCCACGCAGCTCGGCGACCGCGCGCAACTCGACCGCCTGGTCGGTCCGCTGAAAGTGATGATCGACGAGTACATCGATGGCAAGGTCGACGAGGTGTGGTTGTTCTACACGACGTTCATCAACACGATGAAGCAGGAGCCGCGCGGTGGACGCGTCGTGCCGGTGCCGCGGGAATACCAGCTCGCGCAAGGCAACGTGCTGACGCCGGACGTTCCCGAAGGCACGTGGGACTACATCTACGAGCCCGATGCGAAGGGCCTGCTGAACGGCCTGATGCGGCGCTACCTCGAGTCGACGGTCTACCAGGGCGTCGCCGAGAACATGGCCTCCGAGCAATCGGCGCGGATGGTCGCGATGAAGGCCGCGTCCGACAACGCCGGGGACATCATCGACGAGCTGAAACTGATCTACAACAAGACGCGGCAGGCAGCCATTACCAAGGAATTGTCGGAAATCGTCGGCGGTGCCGCCGCTGTGTAGAACCGGATTCGCGAGGATGCGCGAGGAACTTCCGCATCCTTTGATACGCAATCGCAGTCAACGAACGCAAAACGCCGAGGGTGACATGAGTCAAGGAACGATAGTCCAGTGCATCGGCCCCGTGGTCGATGTGCAATTTCCCCGCGAGGGGTTGCCGAAGGTCTACGACGCGCTGGTGCTGGACGCCGACAAGGACAACAAGCTGGTCGAGCAGGGACTGACGTTTGAAGTCCAGCAACAGCTGGGCGACGGCGTCGTGCGCACGATCGCAATGGGATCGTCCGACGGTCTCAAGCGCGGAATGAAAGTCACCGCCACCGGCCACAACATCGAGGTGCCAGTGGGCCCCGGCGTGCTGGGACGCGTGATGGACGTGCTCGGTCGCCCGATCGACGAACGCGGCCCGATCGATTCCACGGAAAAGCGCGGCATCCACCAGCCGGCGCCGAAGTTCGACGAATTGTCGCCGTCGGCGGAACTGCTGGAGACCGGCATCAAGGTAATCGACCTCGTGTGCCCGTTTGCCAAGGGCGGCAAGGTCGGACTGTTCGGCGGCGCCGGCGTCGGCAAGACCATCAACATGCTGGAGCTCATCAACAACATCGCCAAGGAGCACTCGGGATTGTCGGTGTTCGCGGGCGTAGGCGAGCGCACGCGCGAAGGCAACGACTTCTATCATGAAATGTCGGACGCCAACGTCATCGTCCAGGACGACCTGTCGAAATCCAAGGTGGCGATGGTGTTCGGGCAGATGAACGAGCCGCCCGGCAACCGGCTGCGTGTCGCGCTCACCGGGCTCACGATGGCCGAGCGCTTCCGCGACGATGGCCGCGACATCCTGTTCTTCGTCGACAACATCTACCGCTACACGCTCGCCGGCACCGAAGTGTCGGCGCTGCTCGGCCGGATGCCGTCCGCCGTGGGCTACCAGCCGACGCTCGCCGAGGAAATGGGGCGGCTGCAGGAACGCATCACGTCGACCAAGGTGGGCTCGATCACGTCGATCCAGGCGGTCTACGTGCCGGCGGACGATTACACCGACCCGTCGCCGGCCACGACGTTCGCGCACCTGGACTCGACGGTCGCGTTGTCGCGCGACATCGCTTCGCTGGGCATCTACCCGGCGGTCGATCCGCTCGATTCGACGTCGCGGATGGTCGACCCCAACGTGATCGGCGAGGAGCACTACAACACCACGCGGCGCGTGCAGGCGACGTTGCAGCGCTACAAGGAATTGCGCGACATCATCGCGATCCTGGGCATGGACGAACTGTCGCCCGAGGACAAGCTCGCCGTCGCGCGTGCACGCAAGATCCAGCGCTTCCTGTCGCAGCCGTTCCACGTCGCCGAAGTATTCACCGGCTCGCCGGGCAAGTACGTGTCGCTGAAGGACACGATCCGCGGCTTCAACATGATCGTCAACGGCGAGTGCGACGCGCTGCCGGAGCAGGCCTTCTACATGGTGGGGCCGATCGAAGAAGCCTTCGAAAAAGCGAAGGCGATGCAGTAGCAATACAAGTCCGGCCGTCATACCAAGTCTGGCCGTCATTCCCGCGAAAGCGGGAATCCAGCGACGATAAAGCCGCGACCGATTGCGGCAAGGACGCAGCAAAATGGCACACACAATTCACGTCGACATTGTCAGCGCCGAAGAGCAGATCTTCTCCGGCGAAGCGGAATTCGTCGTGCTGCCGGGTGTTGCCGGCGAGCTCGGCATCTATCCGCGGCACACGCCGCTGCTGACCGAGATCAAGCCGGGTGCGGTGCGCGTCAAGCTGCCGAACATCGATCGCGAGGAGCTGGTTTTCGTGCAAGGCGGTTTCCTCGAAGTGCAGCCGCGACTGGTGACGGTGCTGGCCGACACGGCCATTCGCGCCAAGGATCTGGATGAAGCGAAGGCGCTCGAGGCGAAGCGCGAAGCCGAGCAGGCGATGATCAACAGGACTTCGAAGGAAGCAGTGGCGGCGGCCGAAGCCGAGCTGGCTGGCGCGCTCGCGCAACTCGCGGCCATCCGCAAGCTTCGCAACCGGGCCTGACGATTCTGGCGGTCCCGCCATCGCGGGCTCCATCCGTCGTTAGACGTCAGGTCAGTGGTTCATGAGAGAGGAACCCGGAAAAAGACAAGGACGAGCGCATAAGAGCCAACACTCTTATCTGCTGCGCCGTCTGCTGCGCGCGAAGGACCGGATGGATGCCGCCTCGCACGAACAGTGGCCGGTCCGGCAGTTGGCGCGCGTGAGCCACGTCTCCGAGGCCCACTTCGCGCGTTCGTTCAAAGAGGCCTTCGGCAACCCGCCGCACCGCTACCTGCTCGCGCGTCGAGTCGAACGAGCCACGGCGTTGCTCCGCGACACAAGCCTGTCCATTACCGAGATCGCGCTCCGGACGGGCTGGACCAGCCTGGGAACGTTTGGGCGTACGTTTCGAGACATCACTGGCCGCAGTCCGGGTGAACTTCGTACGCATGAGCAGGCCACGCTGCGCGAGCCTGAGCGCGTGCCTGAGTGCCATCTCAACGCTGCTTGCCGGCCCAATCTCATCGTCGCAGTTTCGGAGAAGCGGCGAAGGGAGATGGTCGATAGCATGGCAGCATTCGATGGTCAGGAGGCTTCATGAGTCAGGGTGTCGGGGTAATCGGGCTTTACGTTCGCGATCAGGACGAAGCCCTCCAGTTTTATGTTGAGAAGCTTGGGTTTCGCGTCCATACCGACGCGCGCAACGGCGATTACCGCTGGCTTACAGTGCAACATCCGGACCAGCCTTCGTTTCAACTCGGTCTGTTCATACCGCAAGTGCCGGTGCTTGACGCCAAGACCGCGCAGACCATGTGTGAGATGGTGGCGAAGGGCGCCATGCCCCCGCTCGTACTCAACGTGGACGACTGCCGCGCGGCCTACGATCGGATGCGCGCCCAAGGTGTGGAATTCATGCAGGAGCCGCTGGACCGCTACGGTACGGTTGACGCGGGCTTTCGAGATCCATCGGGGAACGGGTGGAAGATGATTCAGGTTCGCGGAGATCGGAGGCCGCAATGACCTGGAGCAAATGGATTCGGCAGTTCCACCGCCGCGGTCGACCGCGCACCAGCGGGGAGTTGCATCGAAATGAACATTCCATGACTTGAACGGCATATTGGCTCCCCGCCAAGGCGTTGCTGAAGCGCCGGGGTGGGTCGGACCGATGCGACCGGTGCTATTATTGTGCATCGCACAATAAGGCAACCAGCATGCATGATCTCAACCGGACGCTCGACCGCTCGGTGCGCATTTCGCGCACGGTAGCGGACACATTCCAGCGCCGTTCGACGACCGCCAACCAGCAGTTCGTCGCCCGCATGCAAAAAGCCTACGCGGCGTTCGCCGCGGCGACCCCAGGCACCAAAACCCCGGTTGATCTCGGCCGCGACTGGTTTGCCTATCAGGTCGACATGATGCAGCGCTCGGTGCTGTTCTGGGACACGCTGCGCCAGCGCGGCAACCAGTGGCTTGCGCACGAAGCGGCCGGCAAGCCGCCGGTGCTCAAGTACGACTACGAAATGATCGCCGACGCGCGTACCTACGAGCGTGCGGCCAACTACGCGCTGGTGCGGATCATTCCGCCCAAGGGCATAACCATCGATGCGCGCAAGCGGCCGTTCGTCATCGTCGATCCGCGCGCGGGACACGGTCCGGGGATCGGCGGCTTCAAGGACGATTCCGAAGTCGGCGTTGCGCTGAAAGCCGGTCACCCGGTGTATTTCGTCATTTTCTTCCCCGATCCCGAGCCCGGCCAGACGCTTGCCGATGTCACCGACGCCGAAGCGGAGTTCATTCGCATCGTCGACGCGCGCCACCCGCAGAGCCAGAAGCCGGTGATCATCGGCAACTGCCAGGGTGGCTGGGCGGTGATGATGCTGGCGGCGGCGCGGCCCGACATCGCGGGTCCGCTGGTGATCAACGCGGCGCCGATGTCGTACTGGGCGGGCGGC
>DATCFA010000134.1:0-5569 GCA_036509805.1 Casimicrobiaceae bacterium | reverse complement strand
TGCTCACCGGCGCGGCGCTCGCCATCTGCGGCCACCCGTTGACACTCTCGCGCAGCGCCCACTGAAGCGATTTCCTGCGACAATTGGCGACGCGCCGTTGCCCGCCGGCGGCGTGCCTTGCGCAATGCGCGCGGCTCCGGGTGCGGCGCAAGCTGCGCGCGCCGTTTCGCCCACAGGGGGCGAGCGCCTGCGTGGTCGCCACGGTTCCCGCAGCGTGTCGCACGAACGATGGAGGATTTTAGCCATGTACCAGCGCATTCTGGTCGCCTACGATGGCTCCGAGTCGAGCCGCCTCGCCATCGACGAGTGCGCACAGTTGACGCCGGTCGCCGGTCGCGAGGTTCACATCGCCTGCGTGGTCCACGACCCTTCGGCGTTCGTGCTGCCGGGCGAGTTCGTGCCGGAACCACTGCTCGAATCCGAGCGCGACGACGTCAACCGCGACCTCGACAGCGCCGCAGGAACGCTGCGCCAGCGCGGCTTTTCGGTATCGACGCATCTGCTCGACGGCGAGCCGGTCGACGTGCTCGCCAAGCTGATCGACTCGCTCGGCGTTGACCTGCTGATCATCGGCCACCGGCGCAACAAGAAATTCGCCACGCGCTGGTGGCGCGGGCGCATCGATGCGCTGTTGATCGAGCGCGTGCGCTGCGCAATCCTGATTGCCGGCGAGCCGCGCAAGCCGCCCGCATGACACATCGCTGAACGCGCGCAGCGATGCCGGGCTGCCCTCGCGTCGTGAGCGCTATCTCGCGTCGCCAGCCATTGCGTTGACGATCGCCAGTGCGGCGATCGCCGCCGTCTCCGCGCGCATCACGCGCGCGCCCATGTGCACGAACGCAACGCCATGGTGCGCTGCGAGCTTCGATTCGGTTTCGGTGAACCCGCCTTCCGGGCCGACGACGATCGCTCGCGGCGCCCTCTTCGCGGCCAGCGCCGCCAGCGATCGCGTCGCGCCGGGCGCCAGCAGCGCAACGCCGGCATCGGCGCCGGCCAGCCAAGCTTCCAGTGCGACGATGCCGGCGACCGACGGAATCGTGTTGCGCCCGCATTGCTCGCACGCCGCCTGTGCGATCTGCCGCCAATGCTCGACGCGCCGCGCCGCGCGTTCGCCGCCGGCGCTTCCCTGGCTGCGCGCCGCGGCCACCGGTTCGATGCGCGCGACGCCGAGCTCCACCGCCTTGCGTACCGCGATGTCCATCGGATCGGTGGCGATGACTGACATCGCGAGCGTGACGCCGGCGCCGGTCTCCCGCTCGACATCGTCGTGGCGCTCGATGGCCGCGCGGGCGCCACGCTTGTCGGCGTGCACCAGGCGCGCCGCGTACTCGCCGCCGCAACCGTCGAACAACGTCAGCGCATCGCCGATCGCCAGGCGCAGCACGCGCAACGCGTGGTGTGCCGCCGGTTGCGGCAATTCCACTTCGATGCCCGCGGCGAGGCCCGCATGCGGAAAGAAGAAGCGCGGGGCATTCATCGGTGCCGTTCACCCACACGCGAGAAACGCCACGAGCGCGTCGAGCACCGCGTCCGGTGCCTCCGCCATCAACGCATGCCCGGCGTCGGGCAGCGTCACCACCCGCGGATCGCGCAACGCGTCGATCAGCGGCGGCGTCGCCTTGACGGGCGCCATCACGTCACGCGCGCCGCGGATGACGAGCGCGGGTACGCCGCACGCGGCGGCGGCGGCAAGGCCACCGGCATACGCATGGCACGCGAGTAGGTCGTTGTGCAGCGCCAGCGGTCGCGCACGCTGCATCAGGCGCATCGCACCGCCGGTCATCGACATGCCGGGCGAAGGGTTGATGCCCAACGTGGCGCGCGCGCTGAACGACCATGCGTTGATCATTTCGTAGGCGAGCTGGGTATCGTCGCGCGCGGCGTCGAGCAGCGCGTCGCTGACGATCATCGGCGCTGCCGGCCCGAGCAACACGATCCGCTCGACGCAGGCCGGGTGGCGCGCCGCGCATTCGAGCACGGCCAGCGACCCCATCGAATGACCGACCAGTGCCGCGCGCCCTCGCGCTGCGACCGCGACCAGCGCGCCGATCCAGTCGGCGAGCGCGTCGATCGTCGCGAGCGGCGCACCCGCGGAGCGGCCGTGCCCCGGCAGGTCGACCGCCAGCGCGTTGTATCCATGCCACGCGAAGTAGCGCGACTGCAGCGCCCATACGCTGTGGTCGTTTGCCGCGCCATGCACGAACACCACGGATGGCAACGCCGCGTCGAGCGCGCGCGAGCCGGTGTACACATGCACGGCATGGCCGTCGACGGTGATCTCCATGGGTGTCGATGATCGCGGATTTGCCCGGCGCTGGCCAGTGCCCTGCAGACCGCGCGGCCGCCGCAGATGGAAACACCGTGGGCAGTCTTCGACGAGGGCGTGATCATCTCCGACGACGCGTACTTCGTCCGCCATGTAGCCATCGGCCGCGCAGCCAACGCCCAAGTGTCGTAGCGCTTCAGCGCGCGACGATCGTCACCGCCAGCTCCAGCATCTCGCCGCCGGCGCGCTCGAGCCACGTCACCGACTCCTGCACCAGCGTCAGCTGCAGCCGGTAGTCGCCGGCGATGTCGGGCGCGCGCACGTTCGCCCAAAGCGACACGTGCTGCCCCGCCTCGACGTCGCACGGCAGATGCGTGCGCTCGCCGTCGAAGACCGCGACCGCGCCACCGGCGTCGATCCAGTGATACGACAGGCGTACCGAACGTTCGCCGACGCTGGGCCAGCGCTCGCTGCCGATGTTGACCAGTGACACCAGCAGCACGGCGACCTGGCCGGCAGGCAGCGCGGGCAGCGGCGCTCCCACCGCCAGGCGCGCACGAAAGTCGGTGAGCGGAGGTGCCAGCAGGTTGAGGTACTGGACGTTCACCGAAGCCGCTGCGGACGCATCGGCGGTGGTGGCCACACCTTCGAAACGAAGCTGCGCGGAGAGCTTGGTCGCGCCTTCGAAATGCCAGCCCATGTTGCCGGCAACGTCGAACGACGCCATGTCGTCGACCCAGTGATAGCAGGTCGGCAGATGCTGCGCGGACGGATGCACGCTCGCGCCGACGTGATAGTGGCCGACGCCGATGTCGGCGCGCACGATGAAATTCACCGCGCAATCGGACGGCTCGGCCACCGCCAGCACGTACCCGTGGCATCGCGTGTTGGTCGCGTAGACCAGGCGGCCGTGGTCGTCATGGATCGCGAAACCCACCGTCAGGTCGTCCACGCTCCGATGCGCGCGGAACACGACACGCACCGTCGTGATTTCGCCCGACAACAGCACCGGCCCGATGCCCGCCTGTCCGTAGATTTCGATGCGCAGCACCTCGACCTCGCGGGTGCCGAAGTCGACGCGCGCGCGATGCGCGGCAACGGACGCTTCGCGGGCCGCTGCCGGCGCGGCGTCGGCGGCGGGCCCGCGCGCGGCGAAGATCACCCGCCGCCGGCAGCCCGCGTGCAGTTCGGCGGCGTACGCGTAGAGCTCTATGTCGAGTGCGTTCAGGCGGCGCAGGTGCTCGCGCGCATGCGCCGGCAGGCTCTCCAGCGTTCCCTTGCGGCTGCCGACATTGAGCTCGCGCAAGCGCGGCGGCTGCACGACGCCAAGCGACCAGCACAAGAGATCGGCGGTCTCCGCCATGCGCTCGGTCAGGCCGATCAGGTTGAAACGCCGCAACGCCTCCTTGGCGAGCGCCAGGCTGCGCTCGCCGGCGAGCGTTTCGCTGCCGTCCCATGCGAGTGGCGCGTAGTGCCGCACCAGCGTGTTGGACAGCGTGTCGACGATGCGCGGGTCGTCCGATCCGATGTAGTCGAGCAGGTCGAGCGAGCGCGCCTGCTGGTTGAAATCGTCGCCCGCCGGCGTGATGTCGTTGCGCGTGTACGCGAGGTGCGACAACAGCCGCTCGACGGGCCGCCGTAACACGGTGAATGCCCACAGGTCCGACAGGTCGGACATCGGCTGGAAGTACAGGTGCCCGGCGACACAGCGATAGCGCGCGAACTGCGCACGCGCTTCGCCGATCGAGCCGGTGATGATCGGCGAACACTCGCCGGCGCCCAGCGCTTCGCCGAGCAGCGCATGCAACGCCGTGCCGCCCGTCTTCGGCACGTGATCGAACAGGATCGGTTGCGCCGGCCCCGCGCAGACAGGAGCGTGGGGCGCGGTTTGCGTTGCGGAAGGCGACGCGTCGGGCATGGTGCCGGTGGGTACTCGCAACGGGAGGGAGCCCGAGTATTTCGGGTTGCGCGTCATCGGTCAACCCGCGGACCGGCGGCGGCCTGCAACCGGCGTTCCTACAGGCGTATGGGACAAACACCTATTTCGACAGCACACGCCACCCGCGCATTCTGGCGTCCTGGACGGACGCGTCGCGCGTTCGCCCGCAGTGGGCGAATAAACAATGACGATAGCGACTCCTACCGCAAGTCCCGCCGAGGCGGCGCAGATGGCGGCCGCCGCCGGCTTGGTCTACGTAAACGATGAAGTGCCGGGCATTCGCCGCGTGCGCGCGCACGACGGCTTTTCGTATTTGCGGCCGGACGGCAAGCCGCTGACGGCGGCGCCGGAGCTTGCGCGCATCGCACGACTCGCGATTCCGCCGGCCTACGACGACGTATGGATCTGCAGCGACGGACGCGGACACCTGCAGGCAACCGGCCGCGACGCGCGCAGGCGCAAGCAGTACCGCTACCACGCCGCATGGCGGCAATGGCGCGACGGCGCGAAGTTCATGCGGATGATCGACTTCGGCGAGGCGTTGCCGCGACTGCGCCGGCGCCTCGCGCGCGATCTCGCGCAGCACGGACTGCCGCGTGACAAGGTGCTCGCCGTCGTCGTCAGCCTGCTCGACGTCACGCGCGTGCGCGTGGGCAACGTCGAGTACGCGCGCGCGAACCGCAGCTATGGACTGACCACGCTGCGCAACCGGCATGTGAAGTTCGTGCGCGACGGGCGTCTTGTGTTCCAGTTTCGCGGCAAGGGCGGCGCCGAGCACGAGGTACCCGTCAACGACCGGCGCCTGGTGCGCCTCGTGCGTCGTTGCCACGAATTGCCGGGGCAAAGACTTTTCCAGTACGTCGACGACGACGGCAAGCGGCACCCGATCGATTCCGACCAGGTCAACCTGTACCTGAAGGACGCGATGGGCGCGGACTTCACCGCAAAGGATTTCCGCACCTGGGGCGCGACGCTACGGGCGATCGCGCTGATGGCAGACATGCCGCTGCCCAAGCCTGCGAGCGAATCCGCGCTGAAATCGAGCATCGTCTCGGTGTGCAAGCAGGTGGCCGCCGAACTGCGCAACACGCCGGCAGTGTGCCGCAAGTCGTACATCAACCCGGTCGTGTTCGACGGCTGGCGCGACGGCTACCTGCACAGCATCGTCGACGGCGCGATGGCCGGCGCGCCGCGCAAGGCGGAGCGCGTCGCGCTCGCGTTCCTGCGCGGCTACGGCAAGGCGCGCCGGCGCGGGCGGCGGCGCTAGCCGATCACGCGCCGTCGGCCATTCACGCTTTCGACGCCGCGTAGAGCGCGCGCGACAGGTCGTCGACCAGGTCTTCGACGTTTTCGAGTCCTATCGA
>DATCFA010000133.1:0-2503 GCA_036509805.1 Casimicrobiaceae bacterium | reverse complement strand
GACGTCCGCTTTTTTCCGCGTGTGGGGATTGGCGATCGTGCTGGTGCTTTGCGCGCTGCTCGCGGCGTTTGCGTTTGCGCTGCGCGGCGAGGATTTTCGCCGTCGCGTGCACGAGGGGCTGCTGCGCGCGCCGATTGTCGCGCGGCTGCTGCGCGGCCTCGACGCCGCGCGTTTCGCGAGCACGCTGGCGATATTGACCGGCAGCGGTACACCGCTGTTGCGCGCGCTCGATGCCGCGGCGGATGTCGTGCGGATGCTGCCGCTCAAGGACGCCGCGCACGACGCGGCCAAGCTCGTGCGCGAAGGCGTGCCGCTGGCGCGCGCGCTGAAGGCGCAAAAGGTTTTTCCGCCGGTGCTCGTGCACCTGGTGGCCAGCGGCGAGGCGAGCGGTCGGCTTACGTCGATGCTCGAGCGCGCCGCCAACGAGCTCGAGGGCGAGGCCGAGCGCCGGCTCACATGGATCTCGGCACTGATACAGCCGGCGTTGATCGTCGGCATGGGCGGCCTGGTGTTGATTCTCGTACTCGCGGTGATGTTGCCCATCGTGTCGATGAACCAGTTGATCCGGTGAAGTACGCGCGCACGGTCAGTTCGCCCATCAGTTTGCGCATCGGTTCACACACGACGCCTGCCGTGCAAGCGCCCATTGCACGTGCTCGCGCACCAGCGGCGACGGGTCGTCGGCGCGCGCGCTGAGCGCCGCGACGGCGGTTTCACTGTGCGGTGCGTTGCCCAGCGCGACGGCAATGTTGCGCAGCCATCGCTGGTGGCCGATCCTGCGGATCGCGCTGCCTTCAAGCCGCCGGTCGAATTCATCAGCGGTCCAGCCGAACAGCACGACCAGCGATGCGCAGTCGAGGCCGTTGCGTACCACGGCGAAATCGTTCTCGCGCGTCATCTGCGCGTAGCGGTTCCACGGGCAGACGAGCTGGCAGTCGTCGCAGCCGTAGATGCGATTGCCGATCAGCGGGCGCAGTTCCTCGGGAATGGCGCCTCGGTGCTCGATGGTCAGGTAGGAGATGCAGCGCCGTGCGTCGAGCTCGTACGCGGCGACGATGGCCTTCGTCGGGCACACGTCGATGCAGGCGGTGCACGAGCCGCAGTGCGCGCTGACGGCGTCGGTGGGCGGCAACGGCAGGTCGGTGTAGATATCGCCCAGGAAGAACAGCGAGCCCATGTCGCGCGTCAAAAGCAGCGTGTGCTTGCCACGCCAGCCCAAGCCGGATTTCGCCGCGAGCGCCACCTCCATCACCGGCGCGCTGTCGGAAAAAACGCGATGTCCGAACGGACCGACGGCATCCTCGATCCGTGCGGCGAGTGCTGCGAGCCGCGCACGCAGCAGCTTGTGATAATCGCGGCCGGTCGCATAGCGCGACACATAGGCGAGCTCGGGCTCGGCAAGCACCGTGTGCGCGTCACGGGCGGCGCCGGGCCAGTAGTTGATTCGTGCGCTGATCACGCTGATCGTGCCGGCGACCAGCGACGCCGGCCGCGCGCGGGCGACACCGTGACGCGCCATATAATCCATCTCGCCATGACGACCCGCGGCAAGCCAGTCGACAAGACGCGCTTCCTCGCGCGACAGCTCGGCATCGGCGATGCCGATCGCATCGAAACCCATTTCGCGCCCCCACGCGCAGACCGACGCCGCCAGCGCATGCCAATCGCGATCGACACGATCGTTCATGCCGCGTGGCGTTGCCGCGTCGGCGTTAAGCGGCGATGACGACGCTTGCGATCACGCTGGCGGACGCCGCGCACACTGAGCGCGCAGGCCGCGCGCTGGCACCCGTGCTCGCCGGCGGAATGTGCGTCGAGCTTCACGGCGACCTGGGTGCCGGCAAGACGACGCTCGTGCGCGGGGTGTTGCGCGGGCTGGGTCACGAAGCGGCGGTCAAGAGTCCGACGTACGCGGTGGTTGAACATTATCAATTTTCGAGCTTATACTTCTATCACTTTGATTTCTATCGGTTCGCCGATCCAGGTGAATGGGAAACGGCGGGGTTCTCCGAATACTTCCGCGACGACGCGCTGTGTATCGTCGAATGGCCGGAAAAGGTCGCGGGATTGTTGCCGCCGCCCGATCTCGCGCTGACGCTCGCGATGCACGACGACGGCTCGCCCGGGCGGCGTCTCGTCGCGCACGCGACGACGGCTGCCGGCGAACACGCATTGCGCGCATTGCGGACGATACGCGACTGACGCGTTGCGCGGCGACGACGCAGCACGGTGCACAGCACCTCTGCCGATGACACAGCGCGTGCGCATCTCGATCATGCGCCGGCGCATGCTGCGCGCCGCCGTGCTGCCCGCCGCCTGCGCGCTGCTGCCCTCGGCGTGGGCGAGTGTTGCACAGATCGCGTCGGCGCGCGTGTGGCCCGCGCAGGACTACACGCGGGTGATCCTCGAAACTCCCACGCCGCTCGTGCACCGGATGCTGGTGCTGAAGAATCCGGAGCGTCTCGTGCTCGACCTCGATGACGCCGACATGTCGGCCACGATC
>DATCFA010000132.1:0-2244 GCA_036509805.1 Casimicrobiaceae bacterium | reverse complement strand
CGGGACTCCGGTGTGCAAAGCGGCGTCGGGTACGTGTTTCCAATACAACCCGCTGGTGCCGAATTCGGCCACCGGTACCGTGGCTACAGCGCTGATCTATTCGGGCTTTCCGAGGGTGGCGCGCGTTCCCAACCCGGTGATCGAAATCGAAGGCAACGATATTCGCGTAAGCGGAACGTTCGTACACTGCAGCGATTGTGTCGACTTGGGCGACCCGCCGCCGGTTCTTTTCCAGACGGCGCTGCCGCAACTGGCTGCAGGCACTTATACCCTCGAGCTTCGGCTGACGCCCGACCCCAACTTCACGCCGTTACCCGCCGTTGACACGGGCAATGGGCTCGTGATCGCCGGCGTCCTCATGACGACGACCTTTACCGTTGTCGCGGGGAGCGCGGACGCTGAGGAGACGGTCGTCGAGTACCACGATCCGACCTCGGATCACTACTTCATGACGCCACTCGCCAATGAAATCGCGTTGCTCGATGCAGGGCAGCCGCCGTTTTCGAATTGGGTGCGCACCGGGTTCTCGTTCAATGCCTACGTGAACGCCACCGCGCCATCCGGCACCGCTCCGATATGCCGCTTTTTCAATGACTCGTTCGGGGACGGCAAGAGCTCGCATTTCTATGCCGCCCAAGGTCTGGGCTGCGGAGAAACAGAGGAATTCTTTCAAGATTGGCAGCTCGAGAGTCCGGCTTTGTTCAATGCGGCCATTCCATCGACGGCGGGATCGTGTCCGGCAGCGATGGTCCCCGTCTATCGCCTTTACAACAACGGCATGGGTGGAGTCCCGAACCATCGGTTTCTGACCGATTCGAGCGAACGGCAAAAAATGATTGCTCAGGGATGGATTCCCGAGGGCAATGGTGTCGGCGTAGGCATGTGTTCGCCGCAGTAGCCTTGGTGGGTTAGACCGAAATCACAGCTAGCGCGCGGCCTCGCCGATGACGACACGCCAAATGCCGGACAAATCGCGCAAGCCGCGGATATGGGCAAAACCGTGTTGCGCAAACAGCGCGCGCACGGCGGACGACTGATCGTAACCGTGTTCGACCGCCAGCACGCCGCGCGGCACAAGATGCGCGGATGCCGCGGCGATGATCGCGCGCAACGCGTCCAGGCCGTCGCCACCGGGGGTGAGCGCGCTGCGCGGTTCGTAGCGCAGGTCGCCGTCGGAAAGATGCGGATCGTCAGCGGCGATGTACGGCGGATTGGCGACGATCGCATCGAAACGCTCTGCATCCAGCGCGTCAAACCAGCTCGAAAGCGCGAAGCGCACGTTGCCGATGCCGAGCGCCTGCGCATTGCCGCGCGCGACATCGAGTGCCGCGCGGTCGATGTCCACCGCCAGCATGTCGACGCGCGGCCGTGCGTGGGCGATTGCCAGCGCGATCGCGCCGGAGCCGGTGCCGAGGTCGAGGACGCGTGCCGGCGCGTCCTCGGCGATTGCCGCCAACATCGCGTCCACCAGCGTCTCGGTCTCCGGACGCGGGATGAGAACGTCGGGTGTGACACGCAACTCGAGGCCGTGGAATTCGCGCCGGCCGGTCAGGTAGGCGATCGGCTCGCCATCGCGTCTTCGCTTTGCTGCAGCAAAAAATATCGTCATTTCCTGCTGTGGCAATTCATCGCCCGCATGCGCGATCAGCCATGCGCGATCCCTGCCGACCACGTGCGCCAACAGCGCGTTCGCATCGACCGGCGTCAGTCCGGATTGCACGAGCGCCTGCCGCACCGTCAGCAGGTCAGCCACGACTCACCGTCCCTGCGCCGTCGTTCCCTCGCAAGCAACGCAACGCGTCATTCCCGCGGAAGCGGGAATCCAGTGTCGTCGTCTCGCAGCGCGCGAAAGCCGCTGGATTCCCGCTTTCGCGGGAATGACGACCGCCATGACTCACCGTCCTTGCGCCGTCGCTCCCTCGCAAATAACGCAACGCGTCATTCCCGCTTGCGCGGGAATGACGACCGCCGGCCTCACACATCGTCTGCGCCGATGGCCGCGAGCTGCTCCGCCTCGAACTCCTGCGTCAGCGCGTCGGTGATCTCGTCCAAGTCACCGTCCATGATGTCGGCGATCTTGTACAGCGTCAGGTTGATGCGGTGATCGGTGACGCGCCCCTGCGGAAAGTTGTACGTGCGGATGCGCTCGCTGCGGTCGCCGCTGCCGACGAGGCTCTTGCGTTCGGCGGCCTCCTTCTGCTGGCGCTCGCGGCGCTCCTTGTCGTGCAGTCGCGACGCCAGCAC
>DATCFA010000131.1:0-3651 GCA_036509805.1 Casimicrobiaceae bacterium | reverse complement strand
AGCTGCGCATCGAGCAGCGCACCATGCAGGCTGCGGCGCGCGTTGTCGACGCCGAAGCGCTCGCACAGCGCGTCCAGATTGTTGCGCTTGCCGGGAAACACGTCGCGCGCGAGCGCCAGCGTGTCGACGACGCGTGCCGCGAGCTCGCTGCAGTTCGGGTGTGCGACGCGGGCGAACTCGGCGTCGAGGAATCCCAGGTCGAACGGTGCGTTGTGGATCACCCACTCGGCGCCGCGCAGGAACTTGGCGAGCTCGGCCGCGTGCTCGGCGAACCTGGGCTTGCCGCGCAAGTCTTCCCAGGTCATGCCGTGCACTTCGGCAGCGCCCGCGTCGACTTCGCGCTCCGGGTCGACGTGGAAATGCAGGAAGCGGCCGGTGTGGCGCCGATCCACCAGTTCTAGCACGGCAACCTCGATGATCCGGTGACCCAGCTTGGGATCGAGGCCGGTGGTTTCGGTGTCGACGATCAGGTGGCGCATCGGGAATCGGGGGTGTGCCATTGGCGAGTCAGCAAACGTTCGCGCAATTATAGCGACTACATGGACATGCGGTGACGGCAATTCGCGCAACGACGCCGCGCATCACCTCCGGTATTTCTGGATAGTCGACTGGATCTCCGCGATCGCACGCTCGATCTCGTCGTCGGTCAAATCGCGTTGCGTGCCCTTGCGATCGGTCAGCGTCACCGTCTTGTCGATCGCCGTGTGGAAGTCGCCGAGGTTCAGCGTGTCGGTGGTCGTCGTCGTCGCCGTGTCGTCGGTCAACGTCTCCGGTCCCCAGCGGACGATGATCGTCGACAGGTTGTCGCCGTCGGGCCCGCCGCGCTTCTCGGCCTCGCGCATCATCTGCGGCGATGTCTTGAGAATCGGCGTCGACGTGAGCCACGTCGACATCTCGCTCTGCGGCATCACGCTCCACAGACCGTCGGTGCACAGCGCCATCACGTCGCCATTGCGCAGCGGCGTACGCTTGGACAGATCGATGATCGGGTCGACGAGGCCGCCCAGGCAGCTGAAGATCTTGTTGCGGTCGGGGTGCGAGATCACCTCGTGCTGGCCGATCAGGCCCTGGTCGACCAGATACTGGACTTTCGAATGATCCTTGGTGGCAGCGATCAGGCCGCCCTGGCGGAACAGGTAGAAACGCGAATCGCCGACATGCGCCCAATACGCGTGGTTGGCCTGCACGATCACCGCGACACAGGTCGTACGCGGCGTTTCCAGCATCGAAAACTGCGCGGCATACGACCCGAGCGCCGCGTGCGCGCGCAGCATCGTGTCCTGCAAGAACTTGAGCGGATTGCGCAGCACCGGCTTGGCTTCCTGCTGGAAGCGCTCGATGAACAACCGCACGCAGATCTGCGCGGCGATCTCGCCGCCCGCGTGACCGCCCATGCCGTCGGCAATGACCAGCAGCAGCGTGTCGCGCCCGTACGTGTACGCGATGCGATCCTGGTTGACCTTGCGCGAGCCCTTGCGCGATTCCTGGAAGATGGTGAAACGCATACGTCCGGACGGCTCCGCTGCCCCGTGCCTGCCTACTGCGCTGCGGTGGTGTGCCGCGCTCGCGCGCAGGGCGTCATGCGCCGATTTCCGAGAACAGCACGCGCTTCAGGTTGCCGAGGAACGTCAGCTTGCGCTTGCGGGTCGGAATGTCGCGGATCGCCTTCTGCAGTGCGAACACCGACTGCGGCCGCTCCAGTGGGTCGAGGCGCAGGCACCAGTCGATGACCTCGAGCACGTTCTCGGAATATTGACCCGACCAGATCTTCTTCGCCGACACCAGGTGGTCTTCCTGCACGCGCGCGTCGGCTGCCTGCGGCGCGAACGCCGCGAGACACGCGAACATGCTGGCGCCCGCACCGTAGACGTCGGTCCACGGGCCGAGGCGCTCAGGGTCGCGGTACTGCTCGGGTGCGGCGAAGCCCGGCGTGTACATCGGCGCGAGCTTCGGGCGCGTGTTGGTGAGCGTCTGCCTTGCCGCGCCGAAGTCGAGCAGCACCGGCGTGCCATCGGTGCGCAGGTAGATGTTGGCCGGCTTGATGTCGAGGTGCAACAGCTTGTGCGTGTGCACTTCGCGCAGGCCATTGAGCAGGTGCATGAACACGTGGCGCACGAAGCGCTCGGACATCTGGTCCTGGCGCATCTGGATCTGCTGCTGCAGCGTGCGCCCGCGCTCGTAGCGCATCACCATGTACACCGTCTCGTTGGCACGGAAGAAGTTGAGCACGCGCACGACGTTCGGATGGTTGATCTTGGCGAGCGCGCGGCCCTCCTCGAAGAAGCACTTCATTCCGTAGCGGAACGACGTGAGGTTCTCGGCGGAGCTCGCGCGCACGATGTCACCCTCGGTGCGCAGCACCAGCGACGACGGCAGGTATTCCTTGATGGCCACCGGCGCGCCGGTCTCGTCGAACGCACGGTAGACGATCGAAAATCCGCCCCGGCTGATCTGCCGGTCGACCCGGTAGTTGAGGAGCTGGTAGCTGGCAGGAAGTGCTTGGTTGGTGACGGGCATGGGCTCAAGTCTCGCACGATTGCCCATGGTCTGTCGCAATTCACGTGCCAAGCGAGAGGGTCGACTTGCGCGGGGTGCGGCATTGCGCATACAGTCGCCGCTCGCGGTTCGCAAAACCCGGCAAAAGGACGTGGATACGCTCCAATCGCGCCGAAAACCGCTCAAATGGGGCCCTTTCCGATGATTCTCAGCATGACCGGCTTCGCGGCGCTGTCGGCCGAACTTTCCGGCGCAGCGCTCAGCGTCGAGCTGCGCAGCGTCAACCATCGCTACCTCGACCTGACGCTGCGGCTGCCCGACGAATTGCGCGCCCAGGAGACGGCGTTGCGCGAGCGCATCGCCGCGGAACTGAAGCGCGGCAAGGTCGAATGCCGCGTCGGGCTCGCGCGCAACCCGGCCGCGGCAGGCTCGCTCGCCGTCGATACGCGCCGTGTCGTCGAGCTCGCCGCCGCCGCGGCGAACGTGCAGGGTCTCGCCCCGGGTTCAGCGCCGATCAGCGTCGCCGAAATCCTGCGCTGGCCGGGCGTGATCGCCGACGCGTCGGTGCCGCCCGACGTGCTGGCCGCCAAGCTGCAGGAAGTGGTCACGCAGGCGCTGGCCGACCTGGCCGCGTCGCGCCGGCGCGAAGGCGACAAGCTGAAGGCGCTGCTCCTCGCGCGTTGCGCCGACATCGAGCGCCAAGTCGCGCGCGTGACGCCACGCATCCCGGCGATCCACGCAGCCTACGTCGACAAGCTGGGCGCGCGCCTCAAGGAGGCCGGCATCGACGCCAACGAGGACCGGCTGAAGCAGGAGCTCGCGCTGTTCGCGACCAAGGTCGACGTCGCCGAGGAAGTGCAGCGCCTGTCCACGCACGTCGCCGAAGTGCGACGCGTGCTGGACGCCGGCGGCAGCGCCGGCAAGCGGCTCGACTTCCTTGCGCAGGAGCTGCACCGCGAGGCCAACACGCTCGGATCCAAGTCCGTCGACGCCGAGGTGTCGCAGGTGGCGCTCGAGCTCAAGGTGCTGATCGAGCAGATGCGCGAGCAGGTACAGAACATCGAGTGAGATGCGCAGACTTTCTGCGCGTCGACCTGTTCGCGTCGATCTCGCCGGCTCTTGCGCACGCGATCGGAAAGCAGATGGGTTCGGTCA
>DATCFA010000130.1:0-3413 GCA_036509805.1 Casimicrobiaceae bacterium | reverse complement strand
TGCCGATCGCCGCGCATTCGTGGCGCAAATGGCCAAGGCCACCGCGCGCTGGGCCGCCATGCCGCTGCCATGGCGTGACCGCTGGGCGTTGCTGCGCGCGTGCCTTGGCACTGGCGGTGCAAGGCTCGGTGCGCTCGCCATTGCGCCCGAACTGTTGCACGAGCTGCGCGGTGGTGGCATCGACGCGCTCACCTGCTTCTCGACCAAGGACTTCGCGCTCGTCGATGCGCTTTCGCACCTGGCGTCGGTGCCGCGTCGCGAAGTGCTTACTAGCGGTACGCAGTACTTCGGCGAATTCGCGTTCGAGATGCTCGCGGTAATCCCGTACGCCTACTGGCTGCATGGCCAGGGGCGTCTCGAGCGCACGGTCGCCTGCGCCGATACCCGTGCGCTCTACTATTTCTCGCCCCATCACGAGGAACGCGCGGCGCAGCGTAGCTACGTGCCGATCACTGAATATCCGGTGGGCGAGGCGGGCTGGCGGCATTACGATCGCCTCGCGTTTCCCCGTACGCTGGACACGCGGACGTGGCGGCCGCCACCGTACAAGTCCATCTACCGGGACGCGCGCTTCCAGTGGGCGAAGCCGACCTGCGTCATCTGCAACAAGTACTCCGATGAGCACTACCGCCGGCACCGCGAACCTACTAATTTCATGGGTCCGGAACTGTTGCTCGCAGTGATCGGCCGGCTGCGCGAGCGTTACCAGGTCGTCTACAACCGCCCGCGTGCGGCGGACATCGTCAACGACCACCAGGCCATCCACGAGATGGGGGACATCGGGGCGGTCAAGCGCGCCTATCCCGATGCCATCACGATCCAGGAGCTCCATGCGCTGCACCCGAAGCTTGGTTTCAACGAACTGCAGTTGCGGGTGTTCGCGGGTTGCGACAAGTTCGTGTCCGTGCTCGGCGGCAGTTCGTACCTCGCAAGCTACTTCGGCGGCAGCAATGTCGTCTACGCGCGGCGCGGCTGGGAGGTTGACTGCGACGCGTATACCGGCTGGTTCGACCGGTTCTCGGGCGCGCGAGTGGTGCCTGCCGCCACGCCGGACGCGCTGCTGCGAGCGGTGGATCGCGAATTGGCCTGATCGCGCCCGCACACCGCGCGCGCAGACGCGGGTTTCCCGTCAGTTACCCGTCAGTTACCCCCTCAGTTGTCACTTCAGTTGCCCCAATCCCCGCGTACGTTGCGCAGGATCTCGTAGCGCCCGGCGAGGTCTTTGGCGAGGTAGTCGTCGAGCGAGTCCACCAGGCGGCGGACCATCGCGAACGTGCTGTCGGTCGTCGTGTACTTGTACAGGCCCAGCCGGCCCAGCGGGATCACGGCTCGAAGCGCGGTCACCGCCTCGAGGTAACGCTGGAACCGCTCGTCTTCCCACCACACGGGATACATCGGGACGCGGTCGTCGATGATCTCGCGCAACTGCACGGTGGGCCCGTGCCGATCGGCCGCGGCGGCGCCGTGGTGGATGACGCCGAAATCGGTCGTGCGACAGACGGGCGTCTCCGGCCACGGCGTATACAGCCACGCGAACGCAATGCCATCCGGCGCATGGCCGAGCCGCGCGCGCTCGCCGCCGTCGAACACTTCCGTCTCGACGCGGTAGCCACGCCACTCGAGCGCGCCGAAGCGGAAGTCGAGCAACGCATCGATGGGCGCAGTGGTGATGACCACGTCGGCCGAGAACGCACCCGCGTCGGTGATCACCGTTGTGCGCGCGCCCTGCTCGATGCGCAGCACCTTGACGCCATAGCGGACATCGAATCCTTCGAGCATCCCGGTAAACAGCGGGTTGAAGCCGCCGATCGGGTAATAGTGGGGCGCCTCGCTCGGCAGCCGGTACTGGCCCACTTGTGCGATGCGTTCGAGCCGTCGCAACTTGCCCCACGTCGCCGGCATGTCCTCGAGCCGTCGGCCCCAGAACTTGCGGTTGAAGCCCTCGAACGCCAACTCCGTCAGCAGCGGGCCGACCGATGTCTCCAGGTATTCGCGCAGGTTGGTTTCGCCCGGGGGCTGGCCCCGTGCGCGTATCGCGGCCAGCTGCTGCCGTATTTCATCACCGCACGGAAGCCGCGCCAGGCTGTCGGCATCGACCGGAAAAGGGATGATCGGGTAATCGGGCCGCAGGCGTGTGCCCTGGTAGACATCGCGCTCCTCGAGCTCGACGTAGCCGCGCAGGAACGGCAGCACGTCAGGGGTGCCGCGGAATACGCTGATGACGCGCGGTCCGTATTCATAGGGAATGCCCTCGGCGGTCTGCAGGGTCTTCAGCATGCCGCCGGGGACCGGGTCCTGCTCGAGCAGCGTGACGTCGGCGCCCAGTTGCGTGCGCAGCTTCAGTGCCGCACAGCAACCCGCGAAACCGGCACCGATGACGAGGACGTCCATCCAGGGCCGCGCCCTTGCCGCTCAGCCGCGGAAGTTCTCGTACTGCAACAGGAAATCGGTGATCGCTTTCTTGACCCGCGCGATCGCATCCTGCAGGTCGTCGCGCTTGGTACCGGACACGCGCACCGCCTCGCCCTGGATCGAGCCCCGTACCTTCATCCTGCCTCCTTCAGCAGCCGAGTCTGGAGATTGTTGCCATGTCTGCCTCCGACGTGTGATGAGTCGCCACCCATCACGAAGGGCGTGCAGATAAATGGCAGATCAAACTAACGCGAAAGGCTCTGGGGTCACGCGAGTACTTGTGTTCATGGTGCCGGTGGAAGGAGTCGAACCCTCGACCTTCGCATTACGAATGCGCTGCTCTACCAACTGAGCTACACCGGCACTAAACAGGCGTTTCGCCGCGTGTCCGCGACCAAACAGGATTCGAAGGCACGCGAAATGCAGACAGCGCGACTGCGTGCGAGCCAAGCCGATGATTATAGCGGATTTCGTGTGGCCGTCTCAAGCGCTGCGCGGCATGCCGAGCAGCTGTGCGACGCCGTTCCAGATGATCTGCACGCCGATGCACAACAGGATGAACGCGGAAAGCCGCAGCACGACGCTGGTGCCCGTGCGTCCCAACCGCAGCAGCACGCGATCGGCGTAGCGATAGCATAGGTAGATGGCAATCGTCACGACGAAAATACCCAGCGCGTGCGCGGCGATGATCAGCACGAGCTGGCGCAGCTCTCCCGGCTGGTTGGCGCCGAGCGTGATGGCGACCGAAATCGATCCCGGACCCACGGTCAGCGGCATCGTCAGCGGATAGAACGCGCGTTGCGCGAGATCGTCCGGCGACGCGGCACGCGCGGCGTCGCGCGCGGGCAGCGCCGGAGGGTCATCCTGGTGCAGCAGCGACCACGCGATCGAGCAGACGACCAGGCCGCCGGCGACGCGCACGATATCGACCGACAATGACAGCAGGTCGAGCACGTACGCGCCGATCAGCACCGATGCCAGCAGCAGGAAAAAGCAGTTGC
>DATCFA010000129.1:0-5056 GCA_036509805.1 Casimicrobiaceae bacterium | reverse complement strand
GACACTCGTCATGGCGCCGCCGTCGTTGGTGCGTGTCTTCGCCTTGAACGCCTTCAGCTGCTTGACGATGTAGTCGTATTGCTGGCCGGCGACGCGAGGAATCTCGTTCTGCCCGGCGAAGCCGCCGAGGTGGCACATCGTGCACAGCGTCGCCGTCGCGATTTTCTCGCCTTTCGCCGCACGCGCGGGGTCCGCGTTGAAACCGGTGGGCGCCGGCTTCTGCTTCGAGAAGTATTCGGCGAGCGCCACCATTTCATCCTGCGTCATCCCCTCGACCTGCGGCGACATGATCGGATCGTTGCGGCGCTTCGCCTGGAAGTCCTTGAGCTCGACGTAGAGGTAGCGCCATGTCTGGCCCGCCAGCACCGGAAAGGCGCCGGACACCGAGTTGCCGTTGGGGCCGTGACAGGCGACGCAGGTCGCCGCCTTCGGCGGCGCGGCCGCGTCCTGCGCATGGGCGACGCCGGCGAGCGCCAGCAGCATGAGGATACCGATGAACGCGCGGTGAGCGATGGGATGCATGGAGTCGGGGCTATCGTGCAGCGTTAAAAAAAAGGAGGCGCGAAACCGCGCCTCCCGTTTCGACTGCTTGCGTGCGCGCTAGAGCGCGAACACGAAGACGCTGTTGCCGCGCTTGAAATCGAGCTGCGTGTTGCCGCCGGCGGCGACGGCGACGTACTGCTTGCCGTTGACGGTATACGTCACCGCCGGCGCATTGACGCCGGCGCCGCAATTGTACTTCCACAGCTCGTGGCCGTTCTTCGCATCGAACGCCTTGAACCAGCCGTTGCCTTCGCCATTGAACACGAGCCCGCCCGCCGTGGCCAGCACACCGCCGATCAGCGGCTCGGGTGTCTTCACGCCCCAGGCCACCTTGCCGGAGTTGAGGTCGACCGCGACCAGACGCCCCCATTGCTGCTCGCTCGCGATCGTCTTGAACGCGCCGCCCAGCCACAGCTTGCCGCCCGGATACGGCGACGCCTCGACCTGGTAGGTCATCGGCTGGTGCAGGTTGGCAGCGAACGCGTAGTGCAGCTTGGGATCGATCGCCATCGGCGACCATTCGACGCCGCCATTGGCACCCGGCAGCATCCGCGCACCCGCAGCCGTCGGCAGCGTCCACATGTTTTCCTGCGGAATCATCGCCTCGGAGAAACGGATCAGCTTGCCGCTTGCACGGTCGTTGACGTAGATGTGCCCGGTCTTGCCGCCGTGGATGGCGACGTCGACCATCTTGCCGCCCGCATCCTTCGCCTGCGTCAGGATCACCGCGCTGACCGCGTCCATGTCCCACACGTCGTGCGGAATGTACTGCGAGTGCCACTTGTACGCGCCGGTGTCGAGGTTCACCGCCACCATCGAGTCGGTGTACAGGTTGTCGCCCGGGCGGATCGCGCCGTAGAGGTCGGGCGACGGATTGCCGACGACGAAGATCGCCGTGCGCGTCTTCAGGTCAATGGCCGGGGCCATCCATACACCGCCGCCGAGCGTCTGGTAGAAGTCCCCACCTTTCGCGGCGAGATCCTTCTTTTCCTGGTCGATGTCGCGGTGCTCGTTGCGGCCGGTGGCGTCGTTGACCGCCCACACGCCTTCCTGGCCCTTGTCGGGCACGGTGTTGAACGTCCACAGTTCCTTGCCGTCGGCGGCGTTGTAGGCCTTGACGAAGCCGCGGATGCCGTACTCGCCACCGTTGGTGCCGATCAGCACCTTGCCGTCGACGAACACCGGCGCCATCGTTTCCGAGTAGCCTTTTTCAGGGTCCGCGATCTGCACCGACCACGCGACACCACCGGTCTTGGCATCCAGCGCGACGAGCTTGGCATCCAGCGTGCCCAGGTAGAGCTTGCCGTCGCCGATCGCCACGCCGCGGTTGTTCGGTCCGCAGCAGAACGTCGTGATCGGTCCCATCTTGTGCTTGTAATGCCAGTATTCCTCGCCCGTCGTCGCATTGATCGCGTAGACGTGGTCGTACGACGTGGTGAGGAACATCACGCCGTCGACGACGATCGGCGAGGTTTCCATCGACTCGAGTACCTCGGTCTGGAACACGAACGCGGGGCGCAGCCCCTTGACGTTCTTGGTGTTGATCTGCGACGCCGCCGCATAGCGCGAATTGTCGTAGTCGCCGTTCGATTGCAGCCACGCCTGCGTGTTCTTCGCCGAACCGTTGAGCATCGACTGCGACACGCTGATGTCGGCCTTGATGTCGGCCGTCTTCTTCGTGGCCCCACCGGCGATCTCCGTCTGCGCCGTCGCCGACATTGCGGCGATCAGCAGCGTAGCGACCGCTGCCGTGACTATCCACCTGTGCTTGATGAAGCCCGCCATGAAGTCCTCCTGTTGTTGTGTGGCCACTCGCGCGACGGCTCAAGCCGCCGGCGGTCCCGATTGGCCCGCCCACTGACGTTGCGTTATAGTCCTTCGCCGTAGTTGTTGCAAACAAATACGGTTGTGCGGTGCAACATCCTGAATGGAGCGTGCGATGAAACGGTGGAAGCTGTGGTGGGTGGTCGCATTGGCGGCCCTGTATGCCGGCGGCGCAGCGGCGCAGGCCGGTTTCGACGATTCCGCAAGCGCGCGGCTGCTGGTGGCCGCGCGCGCCAACGATGTCCCGGCGGTGCAACGGGCGCTTGCCGACGGCGCGTCGATCAATGCGCGCAACCGCATCGGCGAGTCGGCATTGCTGGGCGCGGTGAAACGCAACGACCGCGCGTTGGCGCGCCTGCTGATCAATGCCGGCGCGGACGTCGACCAGCCTGCCGTCAACGGAATCACGCCGCTGATGGCCGCCGCCTACGCAGGCGACGCCGACATGGTCGAGCAATTGCTCGCGCGTCACGCGGCCGTCGATGCCGTCGACCGCATCGACAAGACCGCGTTGATCTACGCGGCCGCCGAAGGCCACGCCGACATCGTCAAGCGGCTGATCGCCGGCGGCATCGACGTCAACCGCCGCTATGCGAACGACCTGACGGCGCTGATGTGGGCATCGGGCTTCGGCAAGGACAATGTCGTCGGCGTGTTGATCGCCGCGGGCGCCGATCCTGCTCTCAAGGACAACCGAGGCAAGACAGCCGCGGATATCGCGCGCGACGGCCGCTTCGACAGCACGGTGGCGCTGCTCGCGAAAAAGCCCGGCTGACCTGACACATCGCCGCGCACCGCGCGCGATTCGTCAGCGTGCGTGCGACAGCATCCGGTGCACGACCCCGTCACGCAGCGACAGGTGGCGCAGCGCCGCGGCGACGTGCAACGCGATCGCCGCCATCAGCACGCAGCCGACGACCAGGTGCGCCTGGCTCAGCGCATCCTTGAGCGCCGGATGGCGTGCGCCCCACACCGGCAGCACGACGCCGAAAATGCGCACCGGATAGCCGCTCCACACCGAGCCCAGGTAACCGATCAACGGTTGCGCGATCAGCGCGGCGTACAGCAGTGCGTGCGAGAAGTGCGCTGCGCTGCGCTGCCAGCGCGGCATCGGCGGAAGCGGTGGCGGCGGATGCCCGATCCGCCACGCGAGGCGCGCCAGCATCAGCGCGAGGATCAGCATCCCCATCGACTTGTGCAGGTTGAACGCATCGACGCGCGGCCCCACCGGCTGCTTGGCGATGCCCTGCATCCACCATCCCCACGCGATCTGCGCGATCACCAGCGCCGCCACCAGCCAGTGCAGCGCGATGGCCGTGCGTGTGTAGCGCCCGTCAGAACGCGACATCGGCGGAGACTCCCGCGTACCAGTTGCGCCCCGGCGCAGGCTCGAAGTAGCGGCCGTTGGTATCGCCGACGATCACCGAGCCGGCGTAGTGGCGGTCGGTGACGTTGTTGAGGCGCGCGAACGCGCGCAGGTCGACGCCGCCGATGCGCTTGCGCACGCCGGCGCGCACATTGGCGATCGTGTATGCGGGAGCGGCGTCGACGTTGGCTTCGTTCACGTAGATCTTCGCCGACGACTGCACTTCCACCGCGGTTTCGAACCACGGCAGCGCCTGCGGCACCCACACGAGCTCGCCGTAGGCGGTGAACGCCGGCACCGCCGGCAGGCGGTTGCCGGCGGGCAGCACCACCGGCGGCGAACCGGTGGTGATCGGGTCGACGAATTTTGCCGACAGCCACGCCAGTGCGACGTGCGCGCGCACGCCGCCGCCGAGCTCGCCGCTGTACTCGATCTCCAATCCGCGCCGCCGCGTGCTGCCGCCGTTCTTGTACGTCGTGCGTCCGCCGGTCGCGGTGTCGATGACGATCTCGTCGACGGTGTCGGTGTTGAAAATCGCCGCGTCGAGGCGTTGTCCGCGCGTGAACTCGCTCTTGACGCCCACCTCGTACGCCTTGCTGGTCGCCGGCTGCAGGCCGAGATTGAGCCCGGGCCCCGAATCGCGGTACGCGAACTCGGTGAACGTCGGCGTCTCGAATCCCTGCCCGTAGCTTGCGTAGAAATTGAGGGTGTCGCTCGCATGCCAGAGCAGGCCGGCCACCGGCACGCTCTTGCGATAGTCGCGACTGCCACTGTCGTCGGGATTCGTCGCGGTGATGAAGTGATCGGTCGAATCGAAGCGCACGTCGTTGCCGCGCACGCCGGCGGTCAGTGAAAGGTCGCGCGTCATGTCCCATTTCAACTGCGCATAGACGGCGGTCGACGCCACGTCGTCGTCCTCGTCGCGGCGCACGTCGCCCAAGTTGCCGTTGTTGTTGACGAAGCCCTGGCGATGCTGGTCCTGCGACTCGTATTCGGCGCCGGCGATCAGCGCAAGCGTCGGCGAAAAGCGGTGCGTCAGGCGCAACGAGCCGCCGCCGAAGCCGCTGCCCAGTTGCGTAACGCCGCCCGACGAGGTGAGCGCCGCGCCGGAAAACGCCAGGTACTGGCGGATGTCGCGCTCGCCGCCGTAGGCGACTGCCTTCAGCAGCGTGTCGGCGTCGATGTCGTGCTCGACCGCCACGCCGATCTGCTTCTGGCTGATGGACTTGCGCGTGTCGAATGCCGTCGCCGATGGAACGGCGCCACGCGGGTTCGCCTGCCATTGCGTGCGCGTGAGGCCGAGCGGATCCTGCGACGTCGGCT
>DATCFA010000128.1:0-14722 GCA_036509805.1 Casimicrobiaceae bacterium | reverse complement strand
CCCATTGAATGCACGCGGCGGCTTTTCCGTCGCCATCGAAACGCGCAGGTCGCCGCCGATCATCGCCGCCTGCGCCACGTCGAAACCGCCGATGGCGCCGCTCGCGATGTAGATCTTCCTGCGATGCTCGCGAGCGCTCGCCATCGCCGCGTCCAGCAAATGCGTGTCTGCGAAAGCGCCTGTCGACAGCACGATCAGGTTGGCCCCCGCACTCAGACATGCCACGGCGACTTGGCCCAGCACGGGCCCCGACGCCGCCTCGACGACGTAGTCGGGGCGCGTCGCAAGGAGCTCGTCCAGCGTTTCGCAGAAAATCGCGCCTGTTGCCTGCGCAAGTCTGCGCGCCTTCGCGTGTCCCGCGCCGTTGAACAGCGCGATCAACCGGTATTCGCCGGCGGCACCGCTGCAGATTCCCTGCGCGATGCGCGATCCCAGGTTGCCGCAACCGATCAGCGCAACCGAACAGGCGAGCGGATCGACCGTCATGTCAGCCGCGCCTTGCCGACGCTCCAACAGCGCGCCGTTGCCGCGCGCCGCGAAATGATGGCCGGCGCCGCGTCATGCGGGCCTATGCCTGCGCCGCTAGCGGCGCACCGATTCGCGGGACGGGATCCTGCGGCAGGATGATTCCGCGCTCGACGCGTATCGCCCCTTCGAGCCGCGACGCGATCACCGTCGCCACCATGTCGTTCATCACGTTGAGCGTCGTATTGCCGATGTCCAGAATGTGGTAGATCCCGCCGATCAGCACCGCGATCTCGATCGGCAACCCGAAGGCCTTGACGAACACGAGGCCCACGACCAAGCCGCCGCCGGGCACTCCGCCGGAACCGGTGGCGAGCAGGAGACCGGTCAGCACGACGACGATAATCGTTCCCAGCGGAAGCACCTGCCCTTGTGATTGCGCGGCGAACAGCAGGATGGCGGCCAGGAAGATGCCGGTGCCGTCCTTGGTGAATTGCACGCCGAACGGCAGCGTGAAGCCGCAGATGTTGCGTGGAATGTGCAGTCTTTCCTCGGCGATCTGCAGCGCCTGCGCCAGGCTCGCAAGGCTGCTCGTCGTCCCCGCCGTCGTGAAGTACAGCGGATAGGTGCGCTTCAGGAAGAACAGCGGAGATACCCGTGCGATGGCATACAGCAGGACCATGATCACGCCGAACATGGCGAATTCGGACACATAGATTGCGCCGATGAACTTCAGCAGCGGGCCGGCGATCTTCGAGCCGTACACGCCGACGCTGTACGCGGTCAGCACGCCGAGGCCGATGGGCGCGAACGCGATGATGATGCCGACGAGACGCACGAAAAGCGCGCGTCCGGAATCGAAGAACGCGACGACGCGCGCGCGATGCTGGTCTTCCAGCCACAGCGCAGCGACACCGAGAAACACGCCGAAAACGACGATCTGCGTAACGTTGCCGGTCGCGAACGCACGCATGATGTTGTCCGGAAAGATATCGAGAACGATGGTGGCCAGCGAAGGCATCTGCCCGATCTCGCCCTTGACCTCGCCCTTCAACTGGAAGCCGCTTCCCGGCTGCATCCAATCCATGACAACGATCGCGATGGCGAACGCGATGATGCTCGTCACCACGTAGTAGACGAGGATTCTCGCAGTCAGCCGGCCGACGAATCCCGCTTCCTTGATCGTCGTAAGCCCGGACATCAGCGTGAAGAAGATGAGCGGAATCGCCGCCATCACCAGCAGGCGGATGAAGATGTCGCCCACCGGTTTGAGGCGCGCCGCCGAAGGACCCATCCAGAACCCGACAACCACGCCGATCGCCATCCCGATGAAGATCTGCGTTCCGATCGAGCGCTGCCGATACCATCTCCACGCGTTTTTCATCAGTCGACTCCCCTCAATGCTCGCGGTGAATTCGTCGGGAGGCGAAGCCCCTCGACGTGCCTTCCATCAGCCCGTCCTGCGATCGACAATCGCGAGGAATCGGTCGACCTCGTCGAACGAATTGTAGAGACCGAGCGACACGCGGATCGCGCCGCGACGGCCCGACAGGATGACCTTGTTTTCGGCGAAGTATTCAACCCAACCTTCGCCCGGGAACTTGAACGCGCAGATCGACGATCGCCGCCGCGGGTCGGTGGGGCCGACGCGCTCGATACCGCGCCGCGCCAACTCGTCGGTGAGCCGCTCGCCCAGCGCCAGCACGTGGTGCTCGATGTTGGCGATGCCGACGCCGAGAATGAGGTCGAGCGCCGCCCCCATCGCATAGATTCCCGAATAGTTGTAGTTGCCGATCTCGAAGCGGCCCGCATCGCTGCGCAGCGGCGCGTCGGGCTTCTCGACAAAGTGGTCGTCGGCCGAGCCCGGAACCATGCTGTTGCGCGCCGCGTAGACCGGGTCGAGCCCGGCCACGAGGTCGTGGCGGCAATACAGCAGTCCCATGCCGTGCGGCGACAGCAGGCCCTTGTGGCCGCTCGCCGCCCACATCGCGATGCCGCGCTCGCGCAGCCGGACATCCATCAGCCCCGCCGCCTGTACGCCGTCGACGACGAGATAGGCACCCTGCTGGCTGCACAGCGCTGAAATGCTCTCGAGGTCGTTGCGCTGCCCCGGATGGAACGCGACATCGGCGACGGCCACCGCGCGAGTCCACGCATCCATGTGGGGCCGCAGCGCGTCGGCATCCAGGCAACCGCCGTTGTCCGGCACCATTCGCACGTCGACGCCCCGCCGGCGCAGGTTGAGCCACGGAAACACGTTGTTCGGGTGCTCGCCCACGGGAACGACGACGTTGTCGCCGGGCCGCCACGCGATCGCATTGGCGGCGATGTTGAGCGCCTCGGACGTGTTCTTGCAGAACGCGATCTCGCTTGCGTCGCAGCCGAGCAGCGTGGCCGCCTTGCGTCGCGTCGAATCGATCTCCGCCAGCCACGCGTTCTTGTCGCCGCCGCGTTGCTGCAGTCCCGCGAAAAAAGCCGAGAGGACATTGGTCACGCACGTCGGCGGCGAATTCATGTTCGCGAGGTCGAAATAGATGTGACTTTCGACGATGGGAAATTGGGCACGCGCCGTCGCCAGTGCCTCGATGCTTGCTGCCATTGCTAGATCTCCTCCACGGCGTCGTCGACGCGATTGATCGGTGCCGCAAGTAGCGATGCGTACTTGAGGCCGGTGCCGGTGTTGATGACGACCACGCGCTCGTCGCTGCGAATCTCGCCGCTCTTCAGCATTCCGCGCAGCGCGACAATCGTCGTCGCAGCCTCGGGGCAAATGAACGCACCGTCGCTGACCATGACCTCGCGCACGGCGGCAAGCGCGTCCTCGTTGCTCACGGCGACCGCTGCACCACCGGTTTCCCGCAGGATGCGCAGGACCAGGAAATCGGCGAGCGGCTTGGGCGCGCGCAGGCCCCCGGGCAACGTCGAGATCTCGCCCCAGGGCTCGCAAGTGCTGCGGTTTGCGCGGAACGCTTCGACGATGGGTGCGCAGCCGCTGTACTGAGAAACGACGAAGCGCGGCAGCGGACCCTCGATCCAGCCCAGCTCGAGCAGTTCATTGAACGCCTTCCAGATGCCGATGAGTCCGACGCCGCCGCCGATGGGATAAACGACGACGTCCGGCATCCGCCAGCCGAGCTGCTCGGCGAGCTCCAGACCCATCGTCTTCTTCCCTTCGACACGATAGGGCTCCTGGAACGTGTTGGCGCAGAAGCCCCCCCGCGAGGACGCGAACGCGTTCGCGAGGCGGCCGCCGCGCGAATTGTGCCCGCCGAACGTATGCACGTCCTCGCCGGTGAGCGCGGCTTCGACGAGCGTCGGCGCAGGCGCATCGTCGGGCAGGAAAACCGTCACCTCTATCCCCGCGCGCCGGCAATAGGCTGCCCATGCATCGCCGGCGTTCCCCGAGCTCGAGACGACAACGCGGGCAACGCCGAGCTCGCGCAGGCGCGTCACGCCGACAGCGGCGCCGCGCGCCTTGAACGTCCCGGTCGGATTGCGGCCTTCGTCCTTGAACCAGAGATCGTGCATTCCATGCCGCTCGCCCCATTGCAGCGGGACGAGCGGCGTGAAACCTTCGCCGAGGGTGACCGCCCGATCGAGCTGTTGCACCGGCAGCAGCTCGCCGTAACGCCACAGCGTTGCGGGTCGCCCGAGCAGGTCGCGCGGATCGACTTCGGCGCGCAGCGCATCGAGGTGATAACGGCACAGCAAGGGCGCGCCGCAGGCGCAAGTGCCTTGCAATACGTGCGGCGAATACGTTTTCGCGCATCGCGCACACTCGAGGTGCGAAAGATAGGATCGCGCATCGTGCTCCTTCTCCCGCTTGCGGGAGAAGGTTGGGGTGAGGGTGCGAGTCGGCATGGTCGTTGGCAAGTCCGGTCGATGCTCGAGTTGCGGGCGCGGCGCCGGGACCGTGCAGCGCAGCGCACTATCGCATCGGTTACTGTTAAGATCAATCTGATGACATCCGCAATCCGTTAACAAAAAACTTGTCTTTCCTGCCGACGCAGCTCAAGGCCTTCCTCGCGGTCGTCGAACTCGGCTCGCTGCGCGCGGCGGCCGACGAGCTCGCCGTGTCGCCGGCCGCGGTATCGTCCTCGCTGGCGTCGCTGCGACGCGCCGTTGGCGTACCGCTTTTCGCGCGCGAGGGTCGCGGCGTCCGCTTGACGCCTGCCGGCGCGTCGTTCGTCGAGGACGTGCGACGCATGGTGGCACTGTCGGCCGGCTCGATCGCCTCTGCACGGGCGTCGATGCACGAAACGCGCACACCCCTGCGCATCGGCGCCGTGGCATCGGCAGCCGAAGCCTTTCTCGCCGAGTTGCTCGCGAGGTTCATGGCCGAGGCGCCGGAGGTTCCCATCGAGCTCGAAGTCGTCAGGCGCGACGCGCTGTGGACGCTCGTCGAGGAACGCAAGGTCGACATCGGCTTCGCCGAGGTGCCGCCGAAAAGGACGACGTTGCAGCTGCTGGCGATTCGCCGCAACGAATATGTCGTGGCTGCCGGTACTTCCAGGCGCTACGACAAGGCGACGCTCGCGCGCTCGCTGTGGTTGCTGCGAGAGCCGGGCTCCGGCACGCGCATGGCGACCGAGGAGTTCATCCGCGAATATGGAATCTCGCCATCGTGCCGGATGATCGGCTCGGTGGCGGTGATCCTGCGCTGCATCATCGAGCGCGCCGGCGTCTCGCTGCTGCCGCGCGACATGATCGCCGCGGCGGTGCGCGAAGGTTCACTGCAGATCGTCCGCACGCCATTCACGCCCAAGCCCCGCCCATGGTGCTTCATCACTGCGGCAGACCGCGACGTCTCGGCGGACACGCAGCGGTTTCTCGACGGTGCGTTGAAGTCGCGCGCGTTCCAGCGGCTCGATTGAGCGCTGGCGGGCGTGGCCGACAGCGGCCACTGGCGCCACGCGGCCTGGTGCGCGCGGGCCGCATCGCCCGGCGGGCGGGAACGCGGGCGTGCCGGCCGTCATCTAATGAGGTTCGGGCACCTGCATCCGCAGGTATCGGTGCATCATGCAGATTCGCGATCGGCAGTCACCGCTTTTCCGTATCGCACAACGCAGGTTTTCTTGAAGGGAATACCATGGAACCCCTGTTGATGATGAGGACTGCCAGTATCCTGCTCGCCATCACGGCTGTCGGCGGCTTGACGATGGCGGGAATGCGTTTCGCCGGCACGCCACGCCCGCCCGCATCGCTCGCGATGCTGCATGGATTCCTCGCGGGTGCCGCGGCGACGCTGTTGCTCTACGCGTATTTCACCACCGGTCTCCCGGCGCTCGCAAGCTGGGCGCTGTTGCTGTTCCTGATCGCCGCTGCAGGTGGCGCGTTCATGAACCTCAACTACCACCAGAAACAGCTTCCGCTGCCGGTGCCATTGATGATCGGCCATGCGTGCATCGCAGTGGTCGGCTTCATCCTGCTGCTGGTCGCCGCATGGCGTTGAACGCGTAACGCGGCGCGGCTGTCAACCGAACCCGAACAGCCGCGCCGGGTTGTCGACCAGGATGCCGCGACGGACATGCGGGTCGCGCGTCCACCTGGCGAACACGTTCAGTAGCTGCGCGTCATCCGGCACGTCGCCGGCGAAGTTGGGATGCGGCCAGTCGCTGCCCCACAAACAGCGTGCGGGATTGGCCGCCACCAGCGCGTCGTGAAACACGCGCACGTCGTCAAAGTCGGGGCGCGTCCGCGACAGCCGGTAAACGGCCGAGAGCTTCACCCAGCAGCGCTCTTCGGCGAGCGCTTCGCAAAGCGCGCTGAAATCGGCGTCGTCGATCCCGGCGGTCACGTCGGCGCTGCCAAGGTGGTCGATGACCAGCGCGCATCTGATGTTGCGCATGCGCGCAAGATGCTGGCGCAACCCGCCGTCGGTCACCAGAAGCTGCGCATGCATGCCGAGATCCGCGAGCGCGCCCGCAAGCGCGCAGGCGGCGTCCACGCCAACGCCGCCGCCGTAGCGCCGATCGCCATCGCCGTAAAAGCGCAGGCCGACCACGCCGGCGGCCGCCAGGCGCCGCAACTTTTCAATGCCCGTGCCCGAACGAACGACCGCGATGCCGCGCAGGCGCCCCGCGGCCATCGCAATCGCGTTCAGCATCGCCGCGTTGTCCAGTCCATGCGCGCTGCCCTGCACCAGCACGCCGTGCGCCAGTCCCAGCGAGTCGAGCATCGCGAGGTAAGCCTCGACGGTAGCGTCGGGCGGCGTGTACGCGCGCCTCTCGGCGAGCGGGAACCTGGAGACAGGGCCGAACACGTGCGCATGCGAGTCGACCGCACCGGCAGGTATCGCAAACTCTGCCGACGCCTGCGGCTGCGCAGATGGAGCGGGCATCGACCTATTTGTACCGGGTCTTCGCGAGATCGTGAAGGGTGACGCCCTTGGCGATGTCGGCCTTCTGGCGCGTGTCCGCCGAATCGACGTGACGCGCAGCGGCCAGCACGGCCTCGGCGTAGTCGAACGGCACGAAGACGACGCCGGCGTCGTCGGCCACCACGAGGTCACCTGCGGCGACCGGAATGCCCGCGATGACCACGTTGCCGTTGATCTCGACGGTCTCCACGCGCCAGCGTCCGGTGATGGGAGTGACGCCTTTGCCCCAGATGGGAAACGCGAGCTCGCGCGACGCGTCAGGATCGCGGTAAGACCCGTCGATGATGGCGCCCGCACATAGCTGGCGATGCGCAACCGTGGCCGACTGGCCGCCCATGTTGGATACGCCGACGATGCCCTGTATCACGATGACGTCGCCGGGCGACGCCAGGTTATACGCTTCGTGCTCGCCCATCCGGTTGCGGCCCTCGCGAACGCGATCGAGCAGTTCGCCGCTGCGCTCGACATTGCGTACGGTGATCGCCTGGCCGACGACACTTTTTCCCGGCAGCGTCGGTGCCAGGATCGCCGCCGGAATCGCGCCACGCAGGCCCAGCGAATCCATCGCATCCGACACGGCGCCGGCGAGATCGGACAGCGCGCGATAGCCCTGCAGCACGTCTGCCGGAAGGCGGCGGATCTCGAGCGTCCTGATCGCCTCCGGCGGCACGCGGCCGGTGAGAACACGCGCCGGCTTCATCGTGGACCCTGCGGAGGAAGACGAATGCTCGGCATCGCGTGTGCTCATTCGGCAGTAATCCCGTTGTCCTTGATCACCTGGCCATATTTCGCCAGCTCGCCGTTGATGAACGCGGCGAACTCCTGCGGAGTATCGCCGGCCGGGTCGGCGCCCAGCGTACGCAGCCGTTGCGCAGTCGCCGGATCCTGCAGCGCCTTGCGAAATGCGGCATTGAGGCGGTCGACGATCGCGCGCGGCGTCTTCGCAGGCACCAGGATGCCGTACCAGCTTCCCGTCCGGTATTGCGGATATCCGGCCTGCGCGAAGGTCGGCACGTCCGGGATCTCCGGCAGCCGCTCGCTGCGCGAAATGGCGAGCGCACGCATTTGTCCGTTGTCGACGAATGGCAATGACGAGGTCGTGGTGTCGAACACGACGTCCACGCGGCCGGCGATCACGTCGGGGATGTAGTTGGCGCCGCCCTTGTAGGGCACGTGCAGGATGTCGATTCCCGCCTGCTTCTTGAAAATCTCCGCGGCGAGGTGCGCCGGCGTGCCGACGCCGGGTGACGCGTACGTGTACTTGCCGGGCGCGGCTTTCGCCGCGGTGACGAACTGCGCCAGCGTGGAAAATTTCGACTGCGGGCTCGTCACCAGGATATTGGGGGCGGTTGCGAGCAACGTCACGGGCTCGAAATCCTTCACCGGGTCGTAGGGTACGTTCTTGTAGAGCATCGGGCTCACCGCATGCGATCCGATCGAGCCCAGGAACAGCGTGTAGCCATCGGGCGCCGAGCGAGCCGCCGCTTCGGCGCCGATCATCGTTCCCGCACCCGGCTTGTTCTCGATGATCAACGTCTGCCCGAGCAACTCACCGACCTTGGCGGCGATGGGCCGCGCGACGTTGTCGTTGCCGCCGCCCGGCGGGAACGGGACGATGAGCTTGATGGGACGCGACGGATAGTCGTTCGCTTGCGCGCGAACGTGACCCGCGAAGAGCATCAGCATCGCCGATGCGGCCACGCCGATGATGATTCCGCGCTGCAAGCCCATTTTCATTCTCCTGTGGCGCCGATCATGCTCGACTGCGCCAGCGTGGTGCAGCACCGGCGCGACGGCAAATGACGGTTGCACATGCTAACTGCGGCGATCGTCCTACGGCGCCGGCGCACGCGAGTCGCACGCCGCATTCAAGTACACCGGCCGAGCGGGCCGCAATTGCCCGTAAGTCACTTCCTCGCCGAAATGCGTTTCGGGCGAATGGACGCCTTTTGCCACGCGGCCCTGAGGAGTCGCGCTGGACGAGGCCGGCGCCGCCAAAAGGCGCTATCGAGTCGCGCGCGTCTTCCGCATGGCGATCATCGTGCCGGCACAAGTCATCAGCAACAAGCCCAGGGTGATCAGCGCGGCGTCCGACAGCCCGGGCACCGACACCGCTGCCAGCGGCGGGGCGACCGGCCCGGCCACTGAAATGTTGTCGATGCTGTAGGCGACGTCGGTGTTCTGCCCCGGACCACCGGGCGTGCGCGCGTCGAGCTCCGCGGCGAAGATGATGCGCGCGGTGCGCGATGTCGCGACGAATGTCGTGGTGACCGTATGCCAGCTGTCGTCGAGGAATTCGTCGAGCAGCAGCGGATTGCCGGGCTCGTTGTCGAGAAAGATCCCGAAACTCTTGCCGGTGCCCTCGCCCGACGAATCCGCGTACAGCCGTACGTCCACCGAAATCGTGTAGGTGGCGCCTGCCACCAGGTTGTCGATCGACTGCGCGGCCGTGGGATCGGTATCGCCCTGCCCGCAGGAATTGAGGCGTATGGAACCGGCCGGATTGCCGGCACCGTCGTCCCAGATCGCGTCGCCGCAGGAACTGAAGAGCTTCCAGCCACTGGCGTTCGCGTCCAGCGTACCGTTGCGGATGAATTGCGCTTCGGCCATGCCGGCGCAGAGCAGCAGCGCCGGGGCGATGATGAGCAAGGCGAGACGTGGCATGGGTACCCCTGTGGGTTGGCCGTGCACAATATACAGCGATGCAGACGCCAGAACCACAGTCGGGACACCTTCCTGCCACCCTTTCGGCGGTGCGTGCGTGGACGCGTTCGCTGCCACCCCCCGTGGTCATCTTCAACAAGTCGCATTCGGGCAGCCGCCTGCTGGCCGAGCTGGTGCGCGCGAGCGGCGTTTTCATGGGCGCACACCAGAACGCCTCCGGCGACTCCGAAGACGTGCTGCAATTGGTCGAATACGTCGTCTGCCGCTACTACCCGGGCTTTCGTTTCCTGGCACGAATGGAGCGCAGCGAAGAGGCCACGCTCTGCGGGTTGATCGAGCGCGTCCTGCGCGCGCACCGCGCCGGCATCCAAGTCTCGCGCTGGGGATGGAAGCTCAGCGAAACGGCGTATGTACTTCCGCTGATCGACGACCTGTTTCCGCAAGCGCGCTACGTGCACCTGATTCGCGACGGCCGCGATGTCGCGTTTTGCAATCACGTGCCGCCCTTCAACCGCTTCTGGCAGAAGGTCTATGTGAATGCGTGCGACCTCGTCTACGCGCGCGGGTTGTGGTTCGGACGCGCATCGAAGCTCGCGTATCGCCTCGACCCGCTCCCGTACAACGTCCAGCACTGGATCAATAGCGTCAGCGTGGCGCGACGCTACGGCGCCGCGCTGCGCGAGCGCTATCTCGAGATCCGTTACGAAGAGCTCTGCCTTGATTTCGACGCACAGGCAAAACGGGTGCTGTCGTTTATCGGCGCACCCGACGCGGCAGCGGGAATCGCGGCGGTGCGTCCTCACGTATCCACGGCGTCCGTGGGCAAGTTCCGCCGCCGCGTGTGGTGGCAACGCCGTCGCGCCGAGCGGCTCGCGCGGCCGCTGCTGACCACGCTGGGATACCTGCCGGAGACCACACGCCGGTGACGCCGCAACTGTTCGATGCCTTCGACACGCTCTGCCGGCGATACGGCGCCGGCGGTCGCGCGCTGGAGATCGGCGCAACCTTATCCGACGACACGTTGCTCAATCTCGGTGCGTTGCGCGCCTGCGAATCGCGCATCGGCATCAACCTCGGGCACGCAGGACATGTCGCCGGCGGCGACGTGCTGCAAGGCAACGCGAACGACCTGCGGCGCTTCGCCGACGACGCGTTCGATGTCGTGCTGTCGAACGCGACGCTGGAACACGATCGCCTTTTCTGGCTGACGCTGGCCGAAATGCGGCGAGTGCTGAAACCGGGCGGCCTGCTCGTCATCGGCGTGCCGGGCTACGTTCGCACCCGCAGTTTCGCCCGCCGCGTGGCGGGCCGGCTCGGTAACTGGGCGCGCGCGCTTCCGCTGCTTGCAACTGCGTTGCACGCGGCCGCTGCCGCGACACCGACGTTAAACGTCCACGACTACCCGGGCGACTACTACCGCTTTTCCGCACAGGCGATGCGCGAAGTGTTGCTGGCCGGCACGGACGTGCTCGCCATCGAAGTGCTTGCTGCACCGCCGCGCCTCGTCGGTGCCGGCCGCAAACGGCATGCGTGCGAAACACCCTGACGTCGTCGCCGTCACCGTCACCTACGGCGACCGCTTCGACCTGCTGGCGCGCGTCGCCGGGCCGGTACTCGCGAGTCCGGGGCTCGTGCGCTGGGTGGTCGTCACCAATGGCGTGCACGCACGCATTGCGCAGAAAATCGCGGCGCTCGACGCGCGCGTCATGCTGCGCTCGTTTGCGACCAATACGGGCTCGGCGCCCGCTTACGCCGATGGCATCGCGACCGCGCTCGAGACCGGCGCCGACTTCGTCTGGCTGCTGGACGACGACAACCTGCCCGACGCCGATGCGCTCGCGCGATTGATCGAAGCGCAGGCATCGCTCACGCGCAACGACAGCGAGCCATGGCGCACGGCCGTCTGCGCATTTCGCCCGCACAAGCCCGCGCAGTTCGCGGATGGCGTCGATCGCCGCATGCCTTCGAGCTTCCTCGGCTTCCACGCGCGACAATGGCTTGGCAGGCGCGCGTTGCGCTCGTGCGCCACCGCGGCATCCTGCACAAGTGCCGCACTCGCCAGCGCCCCCTACGGCGGCTTGCTGTTGCCGATGCGATTGCTGCGCGAAACGGGCTTGCCCGACCCGCAATTCGTGCTGTATGCGGACGATACCGAATTCACCGATCGGATCATTCGCCGTGGTGGGCGGCTTCGGCTGGTCGCGGCGGCGCACATCGCCGACATCAGCCCTTCCTGGCAGGGCGGCCGCCGCCTGCGGGATGCATGGCTCGACGAGGCCAGCGAAGCGCGCGTCTTTTACGGCGCGCGCAACGAAGCCTGGTTCGATTTCCACCGACTGATGGCGAACCGCTGGCTGTATCGGTTCCATCGCGCCATCGTTCTCGCCGCGTGGTGGTGCGCGTCGCGCCGCGAGCCGCGCCGTAGACGATTCACGCTGCTCGTCGAAGCGATACACGCGGGCGAAGCCGGGCGCCTGGGCGTCGACGCGCGCTTTCCGCTTGAGACCGCGGCGGACGCCGAATGAAAATCCTCTTCGTCAGCGCCTACTACGATCCGGATCTTCATGGCGGCGCGGAGATCGCGCTGCGCAACCTGGCCGGCGGACTCGCCGCACGCGGTCACGAGATCGCCATCGTGTGCACGGCGGCCGACGGACCGCTGCGCGCCGAAACACGCGGCAACGTCCGCGTCTGGCGAGGCGGTATTCCAAACCGCTATTGGCCAGCGGACAACGTCGCCCGCAGTCCGTGGTCACGCGGGCTTTGGCACCTGCGCGACAGCTACAACCCGCGCGGCGGCCGGATCGTCGGCGAGGTGATCCGGGAGTTTCGGCCCGATGTCGTGTGCAGCGAGATCCTGGCCGGACTGTCGATTGCAGCATGGGACGCGGCGCACGCGCTCGACGTGCCGGTGGTCCACGTGCTCAACGACCTGTACCTGCTGGCGCCGAGCCATGCCGCGTACGAACGCCGCTGGCAACGACCGCTCGCGCGCCTGTTCCGCATACGGCATCGCGAACGGTCGGCGCAGGTCGCCGCAGTCGTCGCGCTGAGCGCGGGTGTTCTCGCCCGCCATCACGACGCCGGCTTGTTCGACGGCGTGCGCACAGTTGTGATCCCTACCGCGCTGTGTATCGCCGAACCGGTGCCTGCCCAGCCGTCGGCGCCCGGCGCGCCGTTGCGCATCGGCTTTCTCGGTCGCCTGACGGCGAGCAAGGGCATCGAGCTGTTGCTGGCGGCGTTCGCTTCGATGCCGGCGCTGAACGCCGAATTGTTCGTCGGCGGCGACGGCGTGCGCACTTACGTCGACCGCCTGCACCGGCGTTACGCCGACGCGCGAATTCATTTTCTCGGACGCGTGCCGCTGGCGGCGCTCTACCGCCAGGTGGATGTTAGCGTCATGCCATCGCTGCAATTCGACACGCTGCCGAACGTGGTCATCGAATCCAGTGCGCACCATGTGCCGGTGATCGGCGCGCGCGTAGGCGGAATACCCGATCTCATTCGCGAAGGCGAGAATGGATTCGTGATGGACCTGAAGACGCGCGCGGACATGCGCCGCGCGCTGACCTTCATGGTCGATCACCGGCACGAGCTGGCGGCCATGCGCGCGACGGCACGCGGCGCGATTCGACCGCTGCTCGACCGCGAGAGCCAGCTCGCTCGCTACGAGGCGCTGTTTGCGGAAGTGATCGCGAGCGTTCCCGTCGCGACCGCGACCGGCGCCTGAGCGCCTACCTGCCGCTGCGTCGCGACGCGTCGATGCTCCACGGTCCGGGACCCGCGATCCACAGATAGAGGAACACGAAGCAGAACAGCACGGCGAGATCGCCGCCGTTGAGAAACGGCAGCCAGTACTTCGGCCAATGCGCGATGAAGTAGGCGACCGCCATGTCCCCGCACAGGATGAACGCCACCGGGCGGCTGAACAGCCCGATCAGCAGCAGCAGGCCACCGCCGACCTCGAGTACGCCCTGCAACCCCATCAGCGACATCAACTGAAGGTTGTCGTAGCTTGCCTGGTGCGGCACGTGGAACAGCTTCGCGGTGCCGTGCGTCATGAATAGCAGCGCCGTGACGATGCGCAAAACGCTCAATGCGCGCGGCGACCACGCCTGGAAGACCGCTGGATTCCTATTCAAGTGTCAGCTCGTTGGTGGTTGAAATAAACCGCGTCGGCACTGACCGCGTTGCCGTATCGTGCGGCCAGCTATTGAAGCTTGTTGCGCGCAGGATGTCCAGCACGGCCGGCGTGACCCCCTGCAGATGCTGGCCGTGCGCGCACAGTGACTGCGGCGCCCATCATCGGCCGGCGGACGCTACAATCGCCTTTCGAACGATGTCCGAGCGCTGTCCGGCGAACAGGTACCGACGTGGCGATCTCGACGATATTCCGGTATGCGCATGAAACACCCGACAAGACTGCCGTCGTTCACAACGACGTCGCGTGCAGTTATGCCCAGCTTGCCGGCCGTATCGAAGCCTGCCGCCGTCATTTTGCGCGACAGGACTTGCCCGTCGGCACCGTGGCGGTCATCGATGTCGAATGCCTGCTCGACGCGTGGGTATTCGGATTTGCGCTGCGCAGCCTCGGCCTGACGACTTGCGCACTCCGGGGCCCCGAAGCGCCGGGCGACCTGCGCGTCGGCACCATCGGATGCGTCGTCACGGCGGCGGCCGATAATCGTCCCGCACCGGAGAACACTTTCGGCGAACTCCCATGGCGCAGCGTTTGCGTCCCTTCGGACTTGGGGCTCGCGGATGTCCCGATCGGACCACCCGAATGGCATCCGGCGATCGCGCAGCCGGGAGGTCACATCATGATGACGTCCGGCACCACCGGCGCATACAAGCGGGTGATGCGCAGCGGCGAAATGGAGACGCGCACGCTGCCATTGCACGCCGAAATATATGGCATGTCGGAACGCTCGGTCGTCTACGTCTCCAACTTCCCGCTATGGACCGCCGGCGGCTACGGATGGCCGCTTATTGCCTGGCACGCCGGCGGCACAGTGATCATTCACCAGGGGCCCGACCTGCACGGTCCGTTGTTGCGCCATGACATCACGCATATCTTCGCGACGCCGGGCACGCTGCCGAGCCTCTTGCGAGCGTCCAATGGCACGCTGCGGCGCAACGACGCGTCGCGCCTGTTCGTCACCGGCGGCGCGTTGTCGCAGGCAACGCTGGCGGCGGCGAAGCGAGACCTGACCC
>DATCFA010000127.1:0-12738 GCA_036509805.1 Casimicrobiaceae bacterium | reverse complement strand
TGGGTTCTTGCGGTTCGTTATAACCAAATAACTGGTAACCGAATAAGAATCGGCATCAATCTTTATATAATAGCTGCAACCAAAACGCTACGGTTCTTATAACCCCGATGAATCTCCAACAGATCCGCTACCTCTGCGCCGTCGTCGACAACGGTCTCAACGTGTCGGATGCCGCCGAGGCGCTCTACACGTCGCAACCGGGTATCAGCAAGCAGATCCGCCAACTCGAGGACGAGCTCGGCCTTGCGGTCTTCGTCCGCCAGGGAAAGCGCCTCGCGTCGATGACCCCTGCCGGCGAAGTCGTCGTCGCCACCGCGCGCCGTGCGTTGCGCGAGATCGGCAACATGAAGCGCGTCGCCGACGAGTTCCGCGCCGAAGACAGTGGGACATTGTCGATCGCGACGACGCACACGCAGGCGCGTTACGTGCTGCCCAAGGTGCTGCAAGAATTCACCGCGCGCTATCCGAAGGTGCGGGTGCTGCTGCACCAGGGCAACCCCCACCAGGTGGCCGAGCAGGCGGCGAACGGCGACGCGGACATCGCGATCGCCACCGAGGCGTTGTCCGATTACCCGCAGTTGGTGTCGCTGCCCTGCTATTCGTGGAACCGCTGCGTGCTGGTGCCCAACGGCCATCCGCTGGCGAAGACGAAGGGCCCGCTCACGCTCGAAGCGCTGGCGAAGTGGCCGATCATCACCTACGACTTCACGTTTACCGGCGGCTCGCAGATCAACGCGGCGTTCATCGCGCGCCAGCTCGAGCCCAACATCGTGCTGACCGCACTCGACGCCGACGTCATCAAGACATACGTGGAGCTGGGCATGGGAGTCGGCATCGTCGCGCAGATGGCGTACGACGCGCGCAAGGACACCGCTTTCGAGCGTCTCGACGCGGGCCACCTTTTCCAGCGCGCCACCACGCGATTGGCGATCCGCCGCGGCGTGTTCGTGCGCGGGTATGTCTACGCGCTGATCACGATGTTCGCGCCGCAGTACGGCCGCCAGGCGGTCGAGGACGCGATGGCAGGACGACCGTTCACCGAGGACACGACACCTGCATGACGTCGGGCGCGCCACGCCGGACCTGGGGATTCGCCGCGCTTTTGGCCTCGCTGTCGATGCTGGGCCCGTTCTCCATCGACATGTACCTGCCGGCGTTCCCGGCGATCATCCGCGACTTCGGCGTGCCGTCGATCGCTGTCCAGCAGACGTTGTCGATCTACCTGTTCGCGTACGCGGCGATGATGCTGTGGCACGGTGCGCTGTCGGACGCGTGGGGACGCCGGCCGATCGTGCTCGGCGGCATGATCGTCTATGGCGTCGCCACGCTGGGCTGCGCAATCGCCGGCAACATCGAGTCGTTGTGGCTGTTTCGCGCCTTGCAAGGCATTTCGGCGGGCACCGGCATGGTCATCGGCCGCGCGGTGATCCGCGACCGCTTCAACGGGCCGGAAGCGCAACGGCTGATGGCGCAGATCACGATGGTATTCGGCATCGCACCTGCCGTCGCGCCGGTCATCGGCGGCGCGCTGCTGAATACGTTCGGCTGGCGCGCCATCTTCTGGGTGCTGCTCGGATGGGTGATCGCCACGACACTGTGGACGGCGAAGAGCCTGCCGGAAACGCTGCCGCCGGCGGCGCGCCGCCCGCTGCATCCGCGGCGCATGTGGAACGACTATGTCGAGGTGCTCACGCATCGCGAGTTCCTGCTGCTCGCCTGCGTGCCGGCGCTCAACTTCGCCGCCTTCTTCATCTACGTCGCGCTGGCGCCAACGTTCCTGATCGACAAGCTCGGCGTGTCGACATGGGGCTTCGCCTATCTGTTCATCCCGCTGATCGCCGGCGTGCTGATCGGCGCATCGGTTTCCGGACGCGCGGCGGGGTTGCTGTCGGCGCGGCGCACCATCGACATCGGGTTCGCGTTCATGGGCGGTGCTTCGCTGTTGAATGTCGCGGTCTCGGCGTTCGCGCCTCCCGGCGTCGTGTGGAACATCCTGCCGATCTTCGTGTTCACGATCGGCTCGGCGATCGTCGCGCCGAGCATCACGCTGCTGCTGCTGGACCTCTTTCCGCGGATGCGCGGACTCGCGTCGTCGCTGCAGGGCTTCCTGCAGTTCACGCTATCGGGGTTTAACGCCGGCAGCATCGCGCCGCTGCTGGATGCGACACTGCTGACGATGGCGCTCGGCATGGCGGCGTTCACCGTCGCCAGCTATGCGATGTGGAGCATCTACCGCCGCACGGCATTCCCCACCGGACTCACGAACTGATGACACGCATCCTCGCCCTGTTCGCCATTGCAATCGCAATCGCGGTCGCACCGCTCGATGCGACGGGAGTCGGCGTAGCGGCCGCCGTCGACATGAACGCCGGGCTGCCGAAGATCAAGCTCGACGTCGCCGGCCAGCGGATCAGCGTCGAGGTGGCGGCGACACCCCCTTCCCGCGAAACCGGACTGATGAACCGCTTCAGCATCCCGCCCGACGAAGGCATGGTGTTCGTGTTCCCGCAGCCGCAGCCGCTGTCGTTCTGGATGCGCAACACCTATGCGCCGCTGTCGATCGCGTTCATCGACGCCAACGGCCGCATCCTCAACATCGCCGACATGGCGCCGCGCACCGACGACACGCATCTGTCCAACGGCATCGCGCTCTACGCGCTGGAGATGCGCCAAGGGTGGTTTCGCCGGCACGGCATCGACGCCGGTGCGTTGGTCAAGGGATTGCCGCCACCAAGCCGGGAGTAGGACGAACGCGCCCGCATGCCTCGACGGGCTCTCTCTCCCGCGTGCGGGAGAGGGTTGGGGTGAGGGCAACCAACATCACCCGTTATCAGCGATCCATTGCAGTAACGCGGCAATCGAGTCGACGCTCGCCAGCGGCTCGCGCGCGGCGAGCCCCGCTGCCGGATGTGCGCCGTAGGTGACAGCGAGCGAATGCGCGCCCGCGTTGCGCGCGAGATCGAGGTCGTGCGTCGTGTCGCCGACCATCAGCGACTCGCTGCCGTTGACGCCGATGGTCGCCATCACGTAGTGCAGCATGTCCGGATCGGGCTTCGGCTGGCCTTCATCGGCGCAACGCGTGACGTGGAAGCGCTGCGCGAGACCATGATGTTGCAGCGCGCGATCGAGCCCGGTGCGCGACTTGCCCGTGGCCACCGCCAGCAGGTAGCCGGCGTCGTCCAACTGCCGCAGCATCTCGCGCGCGCCGGCGAACAGCGGAATCTCGCCGTCGCGCGCCAGATAGTGATGACGGTAGCGTTGCGCGAGCTCGGCATGCCGGTCCGCAGGTAGCGCAGGCGCGACATGCCGCAGTGCATCGGCGAGACCGAGCCCGATCACATAGCGCGCCGCCTCCGCGTCGGGCACGACAACACCCACATCGCCACACGCGGCGCGGATCGCGTCGGCAATGATCGACGTCGAGTCGGCCAGCGTGCCGTCCCAGTCGAATGCGATCAGGCGAAAGCGCCTGGCATGCGACTCACGCATCGCTCGACCGTGCGCTGATCGTGGCCAGGTAACGCGCGAGGTCGTCCGGCAGCGGCGAATGGATCGCCAGCGGTTCACCGGTCAGCGGATGCGCAAGCGACAAGCGGGCGGCGTGCAGGAACATCCGCTTCAACCCGGCCTTCGCGAGCTCGCGGTTCCACGCGAAGTCGCCGTACTTGTCGTCGCCGGCCAGCGGAAACCCGAGGTGGGTCAGGTGAACGCGGATCTGATGCGTGCGACCGGTGCGCAGCTCGGCTTCCAGCAGCGCCAGCGGCGGAACATGCTTCGCCCACACGTCGAGGCTGCGGAAAATCGTCAGCGCCGACTGGCCGTCGTCGTCGATGCGCACGCGCCGCTCGCCTTCGTGGCTGACGAACTTGTGCACGCCGAGCGACACCCTGCGCATCGCGTCGCGCCAGCGCCCGCGCACCAGCACGTAATAGCGCTTGTCGACGTCACCGCCGCGCCACGCCGCGTGCAGCGCAACGAGCGCCGCGCGTTTTTTCGCAACCAGCAGCACGCCCGAAGTCTCGCGGTCGAGCCGGTGCACGAGCTCGAGAAAACGCGCTTGCGGCCGCGCTGCGCGCAATTGCTCGATCAATCCATGCGCGACGCCGCTGCCGCCGTGTACTGCCAGCCCCGCCGGCTTGTCGAGCGCAAGGATTGCTTCGTCTTCGAAGAGCACCGGCGCACCGGACAGGGGCCGTGCCGGCGTGCGCGCCGACGGCTCGGCCACGCGAATCGGCGGAATGCGGATGCGGTCGCCGCTGGCGAGCTTGGCGTCCGGTCCGGCGCGCCCGCCATTGATCCTCACCTCGCCGGAACGCAGGATCCGGTAGATGTGACTTTTGGGAACGCCCTTCAGGCAACGCGCAAGGTAATTGTCGACGCGCTGGCCGGCTGCTTCTTCGCCGATCGTCACGTGATTGACCGCATCCTTGCGCAGCTCGTTCATTCGATTCGCCGTTGCTACCAAGGAAATGCGTTGCAAAACAGAATTGTACGTGACGCCACCTGGAACGCCGTCCGTGCTGCCTTCGGCGCCGAAGAATGCAGGCCGTTTCGGCCTTTATCGCTACGCCTCAAGGCGTTAGATTGCCTTGCGCGCGCTGTTTCGACTATAATTGCCGCTGGATCGTCGATTGGATGGCCCCATGGCCAGCTTGCCCGAGGGCAAGTGCCGCTACGAAGTGGCATCCGATCCGATGCGATCCCGCAGCACGATGCCGGTTTTTCGCTCGCCGGCTGAAAGACCCCCGAACATCGAGGTCTAACGCAGAGAAGAGCGATTTTGAGGTATTGGCGCAGGTCGCACCCGCAAGGCGGGATCTGGCGAACCGAAAACCTGCGCGGCGACCGTTGCAAAGTTTCCTCGTCGCGGCTTTCGAGCCCTCCTTGCGCATTCGATGCGCAACGACTGCAGAAGCCGCGCCTTGTTGAAAAAACCCGCTGATTACCAGCGAACGAAATCGAGTCCCGGACTGAACAAACGATGATTGCCGGACCCTTGCAAGGCCCGGCCGACGCGATGCAGACGAAACCCCGCGCCTCCACCGTTTTCCACCGCATGCGGCCCGCGCCGTGGGCGGACTCGAGCGCAACCGCCGCCGTGCATTGATTGCTTGCTGCGCGCTGCCTGCAAGGGTGGCACGCGGAATCGGTAAGCCGCTCCACCTTGCCCGTCGCGCGCTTCGCGCCGCACGAGGACAAGACGCATGAAGCGCATGCTATTCAACGCCACGCAGGCAGAAGAACTGCGAGTGGCAATTGTCGACGGCCAGAAACTCGTCGACCTCGACATCGAGTCGGCTGCCAAGGAGCAGCGCAAATCCAACATCTACAAGGCGGTCATTACGCGGATCGAGCCTTCGCTCGAAGCGTGTTTCGTCGACTACGGCACTGAACGCCACGGCTTCCTGCCGTTCAAGGAAATCTCCGCGCAGTACCTGAAGGACGGCGGCGGTCGCGGTCGCGTGCTCGATCAGCTCAAGGATGGGCAGGAGCTGATCGTCCAGGTCGACAAGGACGAGCGCGGCAACAAGGGCGCGGCGTTGACGACCTATATTTCGCTGGCCGGGCGCTACCTCGTGTTGATGCCGAACAACCCGCGCGGTGGCGGCGTCTCGCGCCGGGTCGAAGGCGAAGAGCGCAACGAACTACGCGACGCGATCAACGGGCTCGACGTCGCCGACGGCATGAGCGTGATTGCGCGCACCGCCGGCATCGGCCGCAGCACCGAAGAACTGCAATGGGACTTGAACTACCTGATGCAGCTATGGCGTGCCGTCGAGGACGCGGCCAAGCTGCAATCGGGCGCCTACCTGATCTACCAGGAGTCGAGCCTGGTCATCCGCGCGATCCGCGATTACTTCTCGCCGGACATCGGTGAGCTGCTGATCGACACCGAGGCCATCTTCGAGCAGGCGCAACAGTTCATGGGGCACGTAATGCCCGGCAACGTGTCGCGCGTCAAGCTGTACCACGACGACGTGCCGCTGTTCTCGCGCTTCCAGATCGAGCACCAGATCGAAACCGCCTACGCGCGCACGGTACCGCTGCCGTCGGGCGGCGCCGTGGTGATCGACCACACCGAAGCGCTGGTGTCGGTCGACGTCAACTCGGCGCGCGCCACCAAGGGCAGCGACATCGAGGCCACCGCATTCAACACCAACCTCGAGGCCGCCGACGAAGTCGCGCGTCAGTTGCGGCTGCGCGACCTGGGCGGCCTGATCGTCATCGACTTCATCGACATGGAGAGCACGAAGAACCAGCGTGAAGTCGAGATTCGCCTGCGCGACGCACTCAAGTACGACCGCGCGCGCATCCAGCTCGGCAAGATCTCGCGCTTCGGGCTGATGGAACTGTCGCGCCAGCGGCTGCGTCCGGCGCTCGCCGAATCGGCGCACATCCCCTGCCCGCGCTGCCACGGCGTCGGCCATATCCGCGGCACCGAGTCGACGGCGCTGCACATCCTGCGGATCCTGCAGGAAGAAGCGATGAAGGACAACACCGCGCAAGTGGTCGCGCAGGTTCCCGTCGACGTAGCCACGTTCCTGCTCAACGAAAAGCGCAACGACGTGCTGACCATCGAGACGCGCTTCAAGGTCAACGTGCTGCTGGTGCCCAACAAGCATCTGGAGACGCCGAACTTCACCATCGAGCGACTGCGCCACGACGAGCTCAACCACAACGAGCCGCTGCCGCTTTCGTTTGACATGGTTACGCGCCCCGAGGAAGTCGATCCGCTCAAGGCCAAGAAGGAAGAGGCCGCCGAGCCGCGCCAGGAGCCCGTCGTCAAGGGCATCGCACCGGCGCAACCGGCGCCGATGCCGGTCGAGCGTCCCGCGCGCGTTGCACCGGAAGCTCCGGTCGAGCGCGCGAACGCAGGCGGCTGGTTCGACAAGATGCTGTCGTGGTTCCGTACCAAGCCGATGGAAGCAACGCCTCCCGCACCGCCTGCGAAGCCTGAGCGGCGCGAGTCGCGTGACAAAAACCGCAGCCGCGACGCACGCCGTGGCGGCAACGGCGCACGGCGCGACGAGCGCCGCGATCCGCGCCCCGGCGAAGCACGCGACGGCGAGGCGCGCCGCGCACCGAAGGATCGCGACGCGCGAGCGCCGCAGCAGGCGAGCGAGCGTGAACCGCGGCGCGAGCCGCGACAGGACGGCGAGCGCGGCCCCCGCAAGGACCCGCGCGAACGCCGTGATGGCCGCCGTGACGGTCCGCGCGATGCACAAGCCGCACCTGCCGACACGTCCGAAACAGGCGAACCGCAACGCGCTTCGCGCGACGACGTACAACGGCCACCGCGCGAAGAGCGTCCTGCCAAGCGTCCGCCGCGTGCGCCGCAAAAGCCGCACAACGGCGTGGCGACCGAAGCTTCAGCCATCACCGCTGCTGCTCCGGGCGTTGCAGGTGCCGAGCATGACGAGCAGCGTGAAGGCCAGCGTCGTCGCAGGCGTCGTGGGCGCGGCGGCAGCGAGCGCAGCGAACGGCCGGCCGACGGCAATGTCGTGCAGGATCAGGACAACATGGCGGCACCGACAGCAGCGATTCATGACGGCGATACGGCAACGCACCGCGAGAACCGCGCCGTGCACTCGCAACGCACGTTCGACGAGCCCGAGCGCGATGGCAACGTCGCGCAAGCGCCACTTCGCGACACGTCGGTGCACGACAACGACGACGACGCCTACCCGATCCGTCATGCGGAAAATGTGCACGAGCCGTCGCTCGTGCACAACGCCGACGATCATCCGGTGAAGGCGCCGGTGGCGGCTGCGCCGCAGTCGCAGGTTTCGTCGCGACACGATGCACCCGATGCCGGACCGGCGACTGCGGCCCATGCGTCGGTGAAGGCGCCCGAAGTCGTCGTCCGTTCGCCGGATGCGCATCCGCGCGCCGAGGTTGCACCGCCCTCGCAGCCCCAGCCTGCGGCTGCGAAGCATCTGCAGGTGGTTCCCGAAGCGCGCATGCCGGCGCCCGCGCCGGCGCGCCAGGTTTTCGAGCCAGTTCAGCTCGCGCTGCCCGCCAACTCCAGCCTCCAGCTTGTCGAGACGCGACATCCGGCGCCTTCGGCGGCCAGTGACGAAAGCGAGGCGCCGCGTCAGAAACGCGTGCGCCCGCCGCGCGTCGAGGCCGCCAGCGAGCCGTTGCAACTGGTCGAGACGCACAAGGGCCCACCGACGCCGTGATATCAACGGGCATGCAAAGAAAAAGCGGGCGCGATGCCCGCTTTTTCTTTGGCTCTTCACCCCATTGAAATCGCCTGCTCTCCGGCGATGGCGTCGTCATGCAATCAAGCCGTTCCTCCGTTCTCCTGGATTTCGTCGATCGCGCGAATCGCGGCCCGGTAACCACCCGGCCCCAGGCCGGCAATGACGGCAGTGGCGACTTTCGAGACGAGGGAGTGATGGTAAATCGCCTCGCGCCGATGGATGTTCGTCAGGTGGACCTCGATGATCGGTCCGGGAAACATCTTCAACGCGTCGAGAATGGCAATCGACGTGAATGAGTAGGCTGCAGGGTTGATGATGATGCCGCAGGCGCCATCGATCGCCTCGTGGATCCAGTCGATGATCTGCGCTTCACTGTTGGACTGGCGAAACTCGATCGTCTGTGCGCCCGCCTCGCTCCGGCATTGCGCCTCGATTTGCGCCAGCGTGGTCGTTCCGTAAATTGCCGGCTCGCGCTGGCCCAGGCGATTGAGATTGGGGCCGTTCAGGATATGGATGGGCTTTCGCATTGTCGGGGGCGGATGATGGACGCGCGCAGTCATGGTCGGGCGGATCAGCCCTTGTAGCCCATCACCCTCGGCAGCCACAGCACGGTCTCGGGTACGAAGGTGATGATCGCGAGGACGACGATGGCGGCCGCGATGAAAGGTGCAGCCTCGCGAACGATGGCCATCAGCGGCTGCCTGGTCATGTTAGCGACGACGAACAGCAGCAGGCCGAACGGCGGCGTCAAAAGTCCTATCATGATGTTGACGACGACCACGACCCCGAAGTGAACGAGGTCGATCCCGAGCGCCCGCGCCGGCGGAATCAGGATCGGCACGATGACCAGCAGGATCGTGGTTCCTTCGAGCAGGCATCCGAGCGCCAGCAGGATCGCGTTGACCAGCAGCAGGTACCCCGCCGACGTCAGGTGAAAGGCATTGATGAAGTGCTGCACGGACAGCGGAACGTTCTCGATGGTCACCACGTAATTGAAAACCATCGCGCCGCCGATCAGCATGCCGATCGACGTCGTCGCCTTCGCGCTGGAAAGGAGCACGTTGTACAGTTGTTTCCACGACATCGAGCGATAGATCAGCGCCGATGCGAGCAGCGCGTAGGCTGCCGCGGCCGCTGCGCCTTCCGTCGGCGTCATCACGCCGCCATAGATGCCGAACAACAGCACGACCGGCAGCATCAATGCGGGGAAGGCATCGAGGGCAATCCGCGGAATTTCGCGCAACGGGACGGGCGGCTCGACCGGGTATTGCCTGCGCCGCGCGATCAGCGTGTTCATGATCATGAACACGAGGCCAAGCAACAGGCCGGGAATCACGCCGCCGAGGAAGAGATAACCGATCGACGTATCCGACACCAGTGCATAGACGACCATCGGAATCGACGGCGGGATGATCGGCCCGATGATCGCGGCTGAGGCCGTGATCGCAGCGGCATACGCGACCGGATATTTCCCGTCGCGGGTCATCATGCCGATGATGATCCGTCCGATGCCGACGGCGTCGGCGATCGCCGAGCCCGACATGCCGGCGAAGATGACGTTTGCCACGACATTGACGTGGCCGAGCCCGCCGCGGAAGCGCCCCACGAGCACAAGGCAGAACTTGAGCAGCCGGTCGGTGAGGCTGCCGACGTTCATCAGGTCGGCGGCGAGAATGAACAGCGGGACCGCCAGCAGCACGTAGCTGTTGAAGAGTCCATTCAGCAACTGCTCGGCGGCGGTGCCGAGATCGAGGCCGGATACCAGCAGGTAGAACACCGACGCACCGATCATCGACAGGCCGATCGGCAAGCCGAGGACCGCCAGCGCGACCAGCACGATGATGCACAGTGTGAAATGGCTCGGCATCATCGCGGATCGTCAGCGGCGACTGCGTTTGCGTCCGAAGGCGTCGCGCCCTGATACGCGAGCCATGCGAGACGCAGGTGCTTGACGATGCAGGCGACCGCGAAGATCAGGTAGATCGAATACAGGAAATCGAAGCGCATGTGCAGGTAGGCGGTATGCTCGCGCTTCATGAACGTCACGTAGCTCCACGTGGCCGGCAATGACCACGAGAACAGCACGACCAGCGCGATGCTCGAGATCGCGGTAAAAGCCCGGCGCATGGGCGCAGGCACGATGCTGTAGACAATGTCGAAACGGATCTCGTCCGCATCCGACAGCACGAATGCCGCGCCCCACAACACCACCCACACCCAGCACAGCACGGTGACCTCTTCGGTCCAGCCGAGCGGCGCGTCCAGCACATAGCGGAAGACGATCTGCAACAGGAAGCAGACGAACATCGTGCCGATCAGCAGCACCGTGACGTTGTCCGCGCGTCTGCGCAGCCAACGCCCCGCGGCGGGCAAGCGTGATGACATCATCGATCCCTGCCCGCGTCGCGCGAACCGCGAAGCAGGCAATGTGTGTGCGCCTTGCTGAGAGAACGCGGGACGTTGTCGTCAACGACCCGCATGTCCGGTCCTGGCAGTAACGACGCAGCGCGCGATTACACCGCGTTGATACGCTCGAGCGCGCCCTTGGGCCAGTCGTGACCGTACTTGTCGAGATATTTCTTCTGCGCGTAGGTGCGGAATGCGCCGACGTCGGGCGTATAGACCTTCTTGCCCTCGCCCGTGAAATACTTGACGACGTCCTTCTCCTGCCCTTCGAACTTGGTCGTGTAGTCGCCGATCGCCTTTTCCGCGGCTGCCTGGAACATCGCCTGCTGCGCGGGCGACATCGCGTCCCAGATTTTGGTGGTGACCACCATCAGGTCGTAGCCGATCACGTGGCCGGTCAGCACGAACTGCGTCGTCACTTCGTCGAACTTCATCAGCTTGCTCAGCAGCAGCGGATTGTCCTGCCCATCGATGGCGCCGGTTTGCAGTGCCGTGTAGACCTCGGCGAACGCGACCGGCGTGGGATTGACGCCGATCGATTCACCGAGGAACTGCCAGAACTCGCCGGCCGGCATGCGCAACTTGATACCGGCGAGGTCCGCCGGTGTATTGATGTGCTTGTCGGGCTTCAGGTTGACGTGGCGTGCGCCGAAATAGACGGGCGTGATGACCTGGATGCCGAGCTGGTCGCGTGCCATCTTGATGAACTCGCGACCGACGTCGCTCTTGAATGTCTTCCGCAGATGATCGACATCGCGGAACAGGTAAGCCGACGTCATCAGCGACCACGCGGGGATCTGTTTCGAGATGTCAGCAGGCGCCAGATTGCACATTTCCAGGTTGCCGCGCTGCAGCGCGACGAGTTCGGTTCCCTGTTTGAACAGCGTGTTGTTCCAGTAGGGCTCGACGTCATAGCGATCCGAGATCGCCGCGGCGAACGCCTTGTAGCCGTCGGCGCGCAAATCCTGTTCAGTGAACGTCGCGCTGAATCGCAGCTTGGTGTTGCCCTGCGCGTGAGCTTGCGGCAATGCGCCGAGCACCAGCATCGATGCACCCGCTGCGAGCATCGAGCGACGCGTGTATGTGGATTGCATGCGTTATCTCCTCCTATGTTGTCAGGGCAAGCCCGCGCGGCGAAATCGTCGCGAGTATCGCGGAAGGTTGTGGAAATCGGCTTCCGTCGGATAATATGAGGATAACAAGAATCTCATACGATTGTAAAATGAAATGGCGACAACCCGACCCCCCCTTGCGCGCCATGCCCCCGGGGTTCGGCCGGATGTCGGGGAGATTCGCAATGATCGCGATCGATAAATCGGAAGCGGCCACGGTTGGCGAGCGGACCTATCACCGCGTCCGCAGCGACATCGTGCTGGGAAGGCTCGCGCCCGGCCAGAGGTTGACCCTCGACCGCATGCGGGGTGCTTACGGAACCAGCATCAGCACGCTGCGCGAGCTTTTCAACCGGCTGTCCTCGGAAGGACTGATCGTCGCCGAAGGATCGCGCGGCTTCCAGGTCACCTCGATATCGCCGCAAAACCTGCGCGAAGTCGCCGCGATGCGCGAGTTGCTCGAATGCCATGCCCTGAAGGAATCGTTCGAATCGGGCGATATCGAGTGGGAGGGACGCGTCGTCGCCGCGCATCACAAGCTGGCGCTGATGGAGAGACGGCTCGCCAGCGGCGACCTGTCGCGGCCGGAAATCTGGCGTCGGTACGACTGGGCTTTCCATCAAGCGTTGATATCCGCGTGTACATCGCGCGTTCTGCTCGACATGCACGCGGCGATTTGCGACAAGTACCTCCGCTACCAGATGATCGCGGCCATTTTCCGCGGACCGATCGTCGCGGATGAACACCGCGGCCTGTTCGATTGCGCGCTCGCGCGTGATTGGCGAACGGCGCAAAAGATACTGGCCACGCACATCCGGGACTGTGTGGTGCAAATGGCCTCGGCCATGACCTCCGCAACGTCGGAGCGCACGCTGCCGTGACCTGAAAGCGCGCCGGGATCGCAAACGCAGGTGACGCAGACTGAATCTGGCAGCATCTTCGAAGCATGATCGAACACCGAAAGACCCGGGAGTGCATTGAATGACGGATTCGTCCCCCCACCGCCTGCGCAT
>DATCFA010000126.1:0-4217 GCA_036509805.1 Casimicrobiaceae bacterium | reverse complement strand
AGCCATCGGCGTCGACGGTGGCGCCGTCGGGCTTGCCGGGCAGCATCGACGTGTCGACCAGCACGCGCATCTGTCCCACTTCGCCGCGCTCGGCATCGAACGCATAGGCACGCAACCGGCCATCGGCGCTGTCAGCGAAATAGAATGTTCGCTCGTCCGGGCTGAACGCGAGCGCGTTGGGCACGCTGATGCCGGAAAGCATCCGCACCGGCGTAAGGTCGGCGCCGATGCGCAACAGCGCGCCAGTGGGCGCGGCGCCGTAGTCGCGCATGCTGGTCGTCCACAGGCGTCCGCGGCGGTCGCACTTCGAGTCGTTGAGACGATCGCCGCTGGCGACGGGCACTGGTGCTACGAGCGCGCGCGACGCGCCGGTGCCCGGGTCGAAGCGCACGATGCCCGACGCCAGCACCACCGCGAGCATGCCGTCGGTGGCGGGCACGACGGCGCCCACCCATTCATCGTATTGCCACTGCGACTGCACGTCGCTGCCGTGGACGTTGCGCAGCAGCAGCTTGCGCCGCAGGTCGACGTGATAGAGCGCCTGCTCAGCGGCGATCCACAGCGGCGATTCGCCGAGCAGGTCCGAGGGTTCGGTAACGCGCTCGATGCCGGCGTAAGCAGGCGCGCCCGCGCTCACGCCGCGGACACCGGCGCCAATGGCGAGATGAGCCGCGCATCGCGCAGCTCCTGCCAGAACGCCGCCGCGATCGGTGCGCGCAGATGCGCGAGATTCGCCAGGACCTCGGCGGCGCTGCGCATGCCGGTAACAACGCTGGCGACGGCGGGATGCGCGAGCGGAAACTGCAGCGCGGCGGCAGCCAGCGCGACGCCGTGGCGCGCGCAGACCGCGGCAATGCGCGCGGTTCGCTCGACGATGGCAGGCTCGGCTGCCGTGTAGAAATACGTGGCGCCCGGCGTGGCACCGGTGGCCAATATGCCCGAATTGAACGGTGCCGCCATCAGCACGCCGATGCCGCGACGCTCGCACTCGGGCATGAAGCGGTCGATCGCCGTATGATCGAGCAGCGTATAGCGGCCGGCGAGCATGAAGCAGTCGAAGTCGCCATCGGCGGCAAAGCGCAGCAGGATTTCCCAATCGTTGACACCGACGCCGATCGCCTTGATCACGCCCGCGTCGCGCAGTTCCACCAGCGCGCGATAGCCGCCGTCCATGACTTCGCGGTAGCGCTGCTCGACCAGGTCGCCCTGCCAGCGGCGGTTGACGTCGTGGATCAGCGCGATGTCGATTGCATTCGTGCCGAGGCGCTGCAGGCTGTGCTCGAGCGAGCGCAACACCCCGTCATAGCTGTAGTCGTATGCAACTTCGAACGGATAGGTGCCCGTGGACGCGCCGCCGGCAGCGCCGCCACCGAGCGGCCGCAACAGTCGCCCCACCTTGGTCGACAGCACGAGCTCGCGCCGATCGACGCCGCGCAGGCACGCACCCAGCCGGTGCTCGGTGAGACCTAGCCCATACAACGGCGCGGTGTCGAAATAGCGCAAGCCTCCGCCATGTTGCGCGGCGAACGCCTGTGCCACCGATGCGTCGGTGGTATCGGCGTCGAGCGCGCCGAACGGGGCGGTACCCACGCCGAACTGCGAAACGCGCAGCCCGGATTGGCCGAGCGCGCGCGTGGCCGACGGCTCGAAGCTCATTGCGTGTGGCGAGCGCGTGCGCTCACGAGGTTGTGCACGTGGACGTGCGCGCCGGTGGCGATGTCGGCGCTGGCGAGCCCGATCTGCTCGCCATACTTGCGTATCGGCGACCCGCGCGCAATCGCGTGCAGCGCGAACTTGTGGCCGAGCGTGATCGCATCCAGCAGCGCGACCTCGGCAATGGCGTCACCGCGGCGCACGCGTGCGCGCGCGCCGGCGGCCAGGTCGTCCAGTGCGACGGCGACATCGTCGTCCGCATGGATCGACAGCGCGTCCCACCGGCGCGCGGCCGCCGCCACCTCCGTCGTCATGCGCGTGGCAGGCGAACCGTGACGCCTGCCGCTGTCTCGCGCAGCTTGAGAAGCGCACCGACATCATCGTCAGCGAGGCCACCAGCGATGCCTTCCTCGAGGCTCGCCAGTGCTGCGCGGCCCACCGGTGCCGACACGTCGAGGTCCTTCACCATCTGCAGCGCCAGCCGGCAGTCCTTGTGCGCGAGCTTCATCATGAAACCCGGCACGAAGTCGCCCGCGAGCGAGCGCTTGGGCATGCCCACGGCGAGCTGGCTGCTCCACGCCATCGTCGTCTTGAACACGGAAAGCATCGTCGGCAGCGTGATGCCCGACTTGACGCCGGTCACCAGCGCCTCGACCGAGGCCTCGCCGATGGCGGTGGCCAGCAGGTTGTTGATCAGTTTCACCGTCTCGCCGGCGCCCAGCTCCCCGCAATGGAAGAAATCGGTGCCCATGCAATCGAGGATTTCGCGGCAGCGTGCGATCACCGCCGCATCGCCGCCCGCCATCAACGTCAACGTGCCGTTCACCGCAGCGTCGGCGGTCTTGCCCACCGGGCAGTCGATCATCGAGGCGCCTTTCGCGGCAATCGCGGCGCCCACCTTGCGCGTCGTGCCGGGGTCGATCGTGCTCATGTCGATGTAGATCGCCCCCTTGCCGATGCCCTCGACGATGCCGTTGTCGCCGAGCGCGACGCGCAGCACGTCGGGCGAATCCGGCAGCATCGTGATGACAACCTCGCTCGCCGCGGCAACCGCCGCGGGCGTGGCGGCGGATGTCGCACCCGTCGCCACCAGCGATGCGACCGCCTGCGGCGCGACGTCGAACACGATCAGCCGATGGCCCTTGGCGAGAATGTTGCGGGCCATGGGCGCGCCCATCGTGCCCAGTCCGATGAAACCTACGTTCATGTTGCTTTCCTCGAGTTGTCCGCCGCGTGGCGTGGTTCGTTACGCATGGTCTTTCCAGTCCTTCATATCCCACGCCGGCGGACCGCGCAGGTCTTTCGTTCCGGTGGCTTCGAATGCCGCCATGTCCGGCTTGCGTCCGCTCTTGTCGTAGGCCTCGCGCAGCATCGGCACGATGGGCGCCATGCTGTCGCGCACCGCCGACCACGCGAGCGGCTTCGGAATGAGCCGTCCTTCGACCATGAACTTGGATATCGCGAGGATGGCCGTGGCGTCGCCTTCGGTGGGCCAGCACCAGCCGCGCGCGAACAGCACGTCGTCGGTGACGACCTGCGCACCCAAGTTGGGCGGCAGTTCCCAGTACTTCTTCGCGAGGTCGGAAACCTTGCCCGGGTCCATCACCGACAGCTTCGCTACCGCATCCTGCTGCGCGAGGATGAATGCGGTGACCACGGGAGCGTGGTTTTTGACGACGCCCGGATGGCTGACCCAGAACGAGCGGTGCAGGTAATAGCCGTCCGGATAGAACGGCGATTTCTTCACCGATTCGAGCAGGTGACCGGCACCTTCACCGGCAGGTCCCTTGTAGTGGCTTTCCGTGTAGCCGAACGAGTTCATGATGCCGACGGTGCCGATCTCCGCGTGCGCCTTGAGGAACGCCGGATTGATCAGCACTGCCGCATCCATGCCGGTGGGAATCGTCGCCGCTTGCGCCTGCGTCGGCGTGTTGACAACGGTGATGTCGAACGCACGCGGATCGGGATTGCCGAGCTCGTAGCGCAGCATCTGCGTCAGTACCGTGTACGGGTCGCCGCCGAGCAGCGCGCCGACCGTCTTGCCCTTGAGATCAGCGAGATTGCGGATCGGGGAATCCTTGCGCGTCGCCAGCACGAAGCGGAAATGGCCTTCGCCCACGGTCGTCGGATAGATCGGCTGGTTCTGCGCAATCATGCGTACGATCGGCGTATTGCCCCACATGCCGAAGTCGAGGTTCCCGGACACGAACGCTTCGACCATCGGCAGCGCCGACGGGTAGTCGCGGTAGTCGACGGTGAGGTCGTAGCCCGCATCCGCCGCATAGCGCTCGAACGTCTTGTTGTTGATCATGTACTGCGTCACCGGCGAGTTGCCGGCGGCCCACGGCTGGCGGCCGACCGACACCTTGAGCGCGCGCTTGCTGCCCTGCGCGCGGACGAATGCCGGTGCGGCGAGCGCCAGCGATGCAGCACCTGCGGTGGCGATGAATTCGCGCCGCGAGCTGCGGCGGGACGTCGATGCGGCATCGCCCGGTACGGCGATTTTCTTCACGTTCCTGCTCATACCCGATCCTCCAGAACGTCGGTTGCTAAATGACGGCGGC